>CAXGMX010000040.1:0-12456 GCA_964010955.1 uncultured bacterium | reverse complement strand
TATCATAGAAGGATTGATGGTGGAGGTGTTTAAACAGTACTTGGTAAGAAATATCTGCTCCTTTCAAGCGGCTTTCGTATCGTGATGCCATGAATCTATACGGGTGCGATGCCCCGGATTTGAGGTTTGAAATGACAATAAAGGAAATAACAGACATAGCGAAGAAATCTGACTTCAAGGTATTTAAAAGCGTAGCTGAATCCGGGGGTCAGGTTAGAGGTATCAATGCCACAGGCTGTGCAAAGCTTTCGAGAAAAGAGATAGACGAGCTTACAACCTTCGTCAACCAATTCGGGGCCAAGGGACTGGCATGGTTTAAGGTTGACGAAAACGGACTTACTTCTCAGATTGCAAAGTTCTTTGCCGATGAACTTCAATCGGAAATAATAGAACGTTTCAGTGCTGTATCCGGTGATCTGCTCCTGTTTGTTGCTGACAAGGAAAGTGTGGTTTCACAGGCGCTTTCACAACTACGGATTAATATTGCTAAAACCAATGGTTTAATTAATGAAGATGAATTTAATCTTTCATGGGTTGTTGATTTTCCTTTATTTGAATATAACGAGGAGATGGACAGATACGATTCACTTCATCACCCTTTTACATCACCGCATCCGGACGATCTGGAGTTTCTTGAAGAACGCCCACTGGATGTCAGGGCAAGGGCTTACGACATAGTGCTGAATGGAGTTGAATTGGGAGGAGGAAGCATAAGAATACACCGGCAGGATGTGCAAAAAAAGATATTCAACTTGCTCAAGATTGATGAGGCTACGGCACAGGAGAGATTTGGATTTCTGCTCGAAGCTCTCAAATACGGCGCACCACCGCACGGCGGCATAGCTCTGGGACTTGACCGGATGGTAACCATACTATTAGGGCTTGATGATATAAGAGAAGTAATTGCGTTCCCGAAGACACAGAAGGCGACGTGCCTTATGGTTGATGCCCCTTCTGATGTAGATGAAAAACAGCTCAAAGATCTTGGACTCTCACTTCAGAAGCCAGACTAAACTTTCCTAAGATTTACCACGGAAATGCACGGAAAAACACGGTGAATATCAGTGTCAACATCTGACTTAGACAAATCTATTCAATACATCAAGGGAGTCGGACCCAAAAGAGCTCAGACGCTCGGTAGGCTGGGCATTCATACCGTACGAAACATTCTATATTACTTTCCACGTACACATCAGGATAGATCCAAGGTAGAAAAAATCTCGAATCTGGTAGATGGTGCCACTGCAATGGTGAAGGGTATTGTTTTCAATATTAAGTCATACAAAACCAGAGGGTGGAAGAATATCTTTGAGATATCAATTGGGGACGGGGCAGGCATTCTACAGGTTAAGTGGTTTAACCGGCCCTATCAGAGTGATATATTTCAGGTCGATGATCATGTATTCTTATATGGTAAGGTTTCTTTATATAAGCAGTCACTTCAGATGGTGAATCCTGAATTCGAGATAGTTACAGAGGAAGATGGTTCAGCCAAGAGTGTGGGAATAATACCCGTTTATCCACTTACAGAGGACGTCAGGCAAACCAGTTTCCGCAAACTTGTGAAAACGGTTGTTGACGGGCATTTTCAAAAGGTTGAAGAAATATTTACGGATGATATTATCAAGAAGCATAAGTTTGTGCCAATAACCTTTGCAATAAAGAATATTCACTTTCCGGACTCTTTAGACAGCTTGGAAGAATCCAGAAGAAGGCTGAAGTATGAAGAATTTTTTATATTTGAGACGGCAATGGCGCTTCGTAAACGCAGTATAAAGGAGGTTAATGGGAATAAATTCAAAATAGGGCCTAATGTTGAAAAGCATATATATAAACTTTTTCCGTTCAAGCTAACGAACAGCCAGCAGGAAGTCATCAGGGAGATACACGAAGACATGTGTAGTGAGAGACCAATGAACCGCCTTCTGCAGGGTGACGTTGGTTCCGGAAAGACTGCTGTGGCTGTTTATGCGCTTTTTGCCGCCATTGCTAATGGTTTTCAAACTGCCTTTATGGCACCTACAGAAATCCTTGCTGAACAGCACTATCGTACACTGGGAGTCATGCTCTTGCAAGCCGAGGTAAAAATGCTTCTCCTCACAGGGGGCGGCAAGGCCAAAAACAAGAAAAGAGAATATTGAGCGTATAAAACAGGGTGAAATTGATCTTGTGATAGGCACACACGCACTGATCCGGCAGGACGTGGAGTTTAAAAAGCTGGGCTTGATAGTGATTGACGAACAGCACAAGTTTGGTGTGATGCAGCGTACAAGACTTAGGCAAAAGGCACACAAGCCGCAACCGGACGTACTAGTGATGACGGCAACCCCCATACCTAGGAGCCTTTCTCTGACAGTGTTTGGTGATCTTGATATCTCAACCATTGACGAACTTCCACCCGGCCGCACTCCGGTAGAGACATGTCGTGTAACCGAAAAGAAAGAAAACGATGCATACGGATTTATTCGTAAGGAGATAGAGAAGGGGAGGCAGGCATTTGTTGTATTCCCGCTTGTGGATGAATCCGCAAAGCTTGACCTCAAGTCTGCAACTGTGGAGGCTGAGAGGCTTAAGGATGAGGTTTTTACCGGTTTGAATGTAGGGCTATTGCACGGTCAGATGAAATCAGATTTAAAGGATTTAATCATGACTGATTTTATTAAACACAAGTATGATATTCTTGTATCAACAATTGTAATTGAGGTGGGAATTGATGTGCCTAATGCTACAGTTATGGCGATCGAGCATGCAGAGAGATTTGGCCTCGCACAGCTTCACCAACTCCGTGGCAGGATAGGGCGCAGTTCACACCAGTCA
The DNA here is from genome assembly GCA_964010955.1 of uncultured bacterium. GTDB lineage: Bacteria > Planctomycetota > Brocadiia > Brocadiales > Scalinduaceae > Scalindua. The sequence goes on along the minus strand of CAXGMX010000040.1, from coordinate 9,639 downwards.
TATTGCCTGCTTTTCGCCACACCCGGAAGCCTTGAATCCAGGCAGAGGATTGCGACCATGCTCGAAACAAATGACGGATTCAAGATTGCAGAAGAAGACCTGAGGCTCAGAGGGCCGGGGGAGTTCTTCGGTACAAGACAGCACGGCTTACCCGAGTTCAAGATTGGAGACATAATCAATGACTATGCCATATTAAAAGTAGCCAGAGACGACGCATTTAAACTCGTTAAGGAGGGCTATAAATCAAAGTCCTCAAAAAAACAAATGCTCCTGAAAAGGATTACTGAAGAATTCAAGGATAAGCTTGATTTGATAAATACGGGATGACTATTTCCTATTTAGGATCATTCGGGGAGGAGGGATATCAAGGTTAAGAAAAAAGCATGGGGCAGTTTAAGAAGCGGAGAAACGGTGAATCAGCGAAATGGACATTTGTGATTTACGAATAACTAATAATGAACAACATATCATGATACTTGTTTCAGTGTCTCTCCGTGGTAAACAGTTTTTCCACTCCAAGGAAAACATCGTACGGCAGGATCGATGACATGCATATCGGGTCACTGCATGTTCTTTTCCTGCACGGACTGCATGGTACGTCCTTTGTTATTACTATTGCCTTGCCGTTGTACGGACCATAGACTTCAGGATCTTTCGGCCCGTAAATTCCTACAACTGGAATGTCCAGGGCGGAGGCAATATGCAGAGGGCCGGTATCTCCACCAATAAAGAGACTGGCACGTTTTATAAGTTCTACGAGTTGTTTGATGGACCTGGTCTCGCATGCAGGAATCGCCTCGTGTTTCATTTTCTTCACTATCTCTTTGACTACACCGAATTCATACGGTCCCCATGTAAAGACCACGTTGGCCTCATAAGTATCCAGTATCATATCGGCAAGTAAGGCATAGTTTAAAGGAGGCCATTGTTTGTATGACCCGAACTTGCTTGTACCGGGATGAATAATAATTATAGGGAGAGAGGGATTGATGCCTGTAGTGATGAATTTAGAGATGTATTTCTTGTCCAGCTTGAAGACAGGAAGTTTTGGCCTTTGAAATCCGTTCTCAATACCAAGTTCTTTCAGCAGAAATAGATTTTTGTCTATCCTGTGCATTTTCTTTTCCGGTGGAAACACCTGGTATTGAGTAGTTAAATAATTTAATTCTTTACAGTAACCTTTTCCAAATCCGACCTTTTTCTCTGAGCCCGTTATCAGGTTCATTATCCCGCTCTTGAGGTTGCCCTGAAAGTCAATGATCAGGTCATAATGTTCCCCTCGAAGTCTCTTGTAAAAGGAAATAATATCAGATAATGTGCTAAGGGTTTTATTAATCTTCAGTATTTTCCATTGCCACTTCTTTCTTGGAAATACTATAACGTTATCAATATCAGGGTGACCTGTCAGGATGTCACTTGCCTTGTCCTCTACCAACCATGCTATTTTTGACTTCGGGAAGTGAGAGCGTAACAGCCTGAGTGCGGGGAGTACGTGAACTACATCTCCTATAGCGCTGAGGCGGATTATCAATATCTTTTTCGGGTTTTCAGTTATTAACATACCCATGGCTGTTATTTTACAGATTTTCAGTCACGAATGGAAATGTTTCTTTGTTTGTCTTTATGCTTTTCTTTGAGCCCCTTGCTGATTTGAGGTGAATTGCTGCGAACTTTTTTTGACATAGCAATCACACTTTAGTATAATCCCTCAACAATGAAGAATGTGGAACTGCCTGCTTATTTTTCAACTTTGACCAGAGGTGAAATAACCTTATATATCAAAAAGAAGTATGAACAGAGATTGTCAGCACATGATATTGATATGCTATTTAACCTGCACAAAGACAGTGATAAATTAAAGGTTTCTTACCACGGAAGAACACCCTGCAAAACCCTCATAATGGAGAGTCTTGGTAATGTAAGTTTTGTAGTGAGAGATTACTGTCATGGCGGATTGTTCGGAAAGATATTAAGGGACATTTTCTGGAACAGCCTGCGTCCTTTAAGGGAATTGTCAATATGTGAGGCTGCCGGCAAGAGCGGTATTAAGACTTCAGAGGTAATTGCAATTGTTAAGAATAGAGTTCTGGGGCCTATTTATAAATGCCGGTTGGTTTCAAAGGAGATAACTGGTGCCATAGATTTAATGGAGTTGCTGTTTAACCCTGAAGAAAATAAGTTAGTTGCACGAAAGAGACAAATCATTAATAAGACGGCAAGGGCAGTAAAAGAGATGCACGGTGCCGGTATTTATCACGCTGATCTGCACCTGAAAAATATTCTCGTCCAATCTGCTGCCGGTGGGAAAGATAATGTGTATATAATAGATTTAGATAAATCCAGGCAGTATGAAAAGATTAACTTCCATCAAAGAGTGAAGAACATAATGCGTCTGGACAGGTCAGTTGAAAAAATGATAAGAAACAATAAAGATGTTTTTGGTCAAAGATTTCCGTTTCCCATATCTAAAACTGATAAATTCAGGTTTTTGGCGGAATATATTAAAACAGATAATAAACCTGAAAAACCACTTAGATATTACCTTCAGTCATATAAGACATCCCATAATCTACATAGGTTGTGGTGGAGTGTGGGAGGTGGATAGCTAGAGGCAAAAGGCCAGATACTAGATATTAGCGGAATAAAGAAGGGGGTTGTGATTATATCATACATCGTTGGGATTATTATTTCATACTTGATCGGGGGTATTCCTTTTGGTTATTTAATAGCCGTTGCAAAGGGAATAGATATTCGGACACAGGGTAGTGGAAATATAGGCGCTACGAATGTAGGTAGAGTACTTGGGAAAAAGTATGGATTAATAATATTTATCCTGGACATGCTTAAGGGATTTATAGTCGTGTTCTTCGTGCCTGCGGCTGTCAGCAGTGCGGTAAATGTCCCAACGACGACTGACAACCTGCTGGTGATTCTTTGCGGTTTTTGTGCAGTACTGGGTCACGCCTTTCCCGTGTATTTGAAGTTTAAGGGTGGTAAGGCTGTTGCTACAAGCTTTGGAGTGTTTATATGGTTGGTGCCGCTATCTATAGCTATAGCATTTGGTGTCTGGCTTCTAACCGTAATAGTAACACGTTACGTTTCTCTGGGCTCAATGATAGGCTCTACGGCGCTGGCAGTAGCCATTGTGGTGGTTGTGGATTCTCCTTTTGGGGATAACGTGTACCTGACGGCAATGTCTGTAGCGGTTGCTATTCTCATAATTGCAAGACACACATCAAATATACAGAGAATTATTGCAGGAACAGAAAAAAAGGTTTTTTCAGAAAAAGACAGTTAAGAAATCGGGGTTAGAATACTTATATGCATTTGAAGATATGTTAAGGCGATAGCCAGCGTGCGGCGTCTTTTGCCCAGTATGTGAGAATAATATCTGCACCCGCCCTTTTAATACCTATCAATGTTTCCAGGGCAACAGCCTTTTCGTCCAGCCATCCTTTTTCATGAGCAGCCTTAACCATGGAAAACTCACCACTCACGTTATAAGCAGCTACAGGATATCCAAATTGATCTTTTATAAGCCTTATTATATCTAGATACGGGAGTGCGGGTTTTACCATTACAATATCTGCTCCCTCGTCTATATCCAGGGCCACTTCTCGTATAGCTTCTTCTGAGTTTGGTGTATCCATTTGATATGTCCGCCTGTCTCCGAAACTTGGTGGAGATTCGGCCGCATCTCTGAAGGGGCCAAAGTATGCCGAAGCATATTTGGCCGCATAAGACATTATGGGAATGTTGTCATAACCGTTGTCATCAAGAATGTCCCTGATCGCACCTACACGTCCATCCATCATGTCACTCGGTGCTACTATATCCACACCGGCCTCTGCGTGTGACAGGGCCTCTTTGGAAAGTAGTTTAAGTGTCTCATCATTATCTATTTGATACTCACCCGTCTTTTCATCCTTCTTTATATAACCGCAATGTCCATGGTTGGTGTACTCACACATGCAGACATCTGTTATAACCAGTATATCAGAAACGTTTTCCTTAATAGCCCTGATGGCTTTTTGTATGATACCATCATCAGCATATGCTTCAGTGCCTGACTCATCTTTGGTACTTGGAATACCAAATAAGATTACTCCGGGGATTCCGAGAGTTGCAATTTCCTTGACCTCTTCTACCAGTGTATCTACAGAAAACTGATAATTTCCGGGCATTGAGGATATTTCGTTTTTAATACCGTCTCCGGGACGCACGAACAGCGGCATAATGAGATCTTTTACAGATAAATGGGTTTCGCGAATGAGTTCACGCAATAGTTTATTACTTCGTAATCTGCGTGGACGGTACTTTGGAAAGTGCATATTTAAGTTCCTTTAAAAACATATCTTTATAATGGTGAATAAATAGTTTATAGTGTAAAACCATTTTGTCAAATGATATATTTCATTCAGGAGGTATACACAATGCAGAATTTAGCACAATTTTTATTCGAAGTAGGTTATTTAAAGAGGGTTCGTAGGAGTGGATGGTGGTTGCTGGGAAATAAAACACCTGAGAGTGTTGCAGAACACTCCTTTCGCTGTTACAATTATAGGATTATTTGTTGGCAAGGTCAGAAAAAGTTGATGCCTCTAAGGTGATTATGATGTGTCTTTTTCATGATGTGCATGAGGCCAGGACGAACGACCTTCACAAAATAGCTCAGAAATATATAAACCTTGAAGAGGCAGACGCCAAAGCATCACAGGAACAGTTAGAGCTTTTAAAGGGTTCTGTGGGAAAAGAGGTAGAAGATATATTAAGTGATCTGGCAAATCAGGAAAGCATGGAAAGCATAGTCGCTGAAGATGCAGACATCCTGGAATGCGCAATGCAGGCCAGGGAGTATCAGGTACAAGGGTATGAAGATGCCATAGACTGGATCGAAAGAGCTAAGGGCAGACTGAGGTGTGAATCATCAAAAAAACTACTGTCAATCATAGAACATTCTGATCCTAATGAATGGTGGAAGAAACTTAAAGACAGTGATAAATAGATACCAGAAATCTGACAATCAAAAACATTTTGACAATTATTGCTTATTATCCTAAAATTTTGCAGTAGCTTGAAGGATTTTACATAATTTGAAAAGGGGAAAATAGAATGAAGACTCAACTTGACAGAGCCAGAGATGGCGAAATTACACAAGAGATGAAAGAGGCGGCTGTCTATGATGATGTCAGTCCTGAATTTATACGTGATGGAATTGCTAATGGCCACATTGTTATATACGGGAATCCTCAGAGAAAATCCACGGTTGTCGGTATCGGGCAGGGCCTGAGGACAAAGATAAATGCAAGTATCGGGACTTCTCCGGACATTGTTGATTTTGATATGGAAGTAGAAAAGGCCAAAGTTGCTGAAAAGGCCGGTGCTGATACATTGATGGAACTTTCCACAGGTGGTGACCTGGGAGAGATAAGGAAAAGAGTCCTTGACTCAATCAGTTTGACGGTTGGAACTGTACCCTTGTACCAGGCGGCAATGGAAACTATTGAGAAGAAAGGTTCTGTGGTAAAAATGGAGGCGGATTTCCTGTTTGAGATTATTGAGAGGCAGGCACAGGATGGAATCGGATTTATGGCGATTCATTGCGGCATAAACATGATTACATTGGAACGTTTAAGAAAACAGGGGTATAGATATGGCGGTCTGGTAAGCAGGGGTGGTTCATTCTTAACAGCCTGGATGAACCATAACAAAAAAGAGAATCCGTTATATGAAGAGATTGACAGACTCATTGACATTATGAAGAAATATGACGTGATTTTAAGTCTCGGGAATGGTTTAAGGGCAGGTGCTGTACATGACAGTACCGACAGGGCACAGATTCAGGAATTGATTATGAACTCTGAGATTGCAGAATATGCCCAGAAGAAGGGTGTCCAGATAATTGTCGAAGGCCCCGGACACATACCAATAGATGAGATAGAGGCAAATGTTATTATACAAAAGAGGATGAGCAATAATGCTCCATTTTACATGCTTGGCCCCATTACTACAGATGTGACACCCGGATATGACCATATCTCTTCTGCAATTGGCGCAGCTTTATCATCCAGGTATGGCGCTGATTTCATCTGTTACGTTACACCTCCTGAACACCTGGCACTTCCCACACCTGATGACGTAAGAGAGGGTGTCATGGCGGCCAAGGTTGCCGTTCACGTTGGGGATATGATAAAACTAAAGGATAAAGTGAAGAATCAGGATCTTAAGATGGGTATTGCGAGGAGGGACCTTGACTGGAAGACCCAGTACGAAACAGCTATTACTTCAGAGAAAGCAGAGGAGATAAGAAAGAGCCGTCCGCCAATGGAGGAGGATACGTGTACAATGTGCGGCCCTGTATGTTCGTTAAAGGGTGTAATGGAATATTATGAAGATGACTTGAAAGATAGCAGGAAAAAGAGCTACACGGCGGCATTGTAAGGGGTTAGCACATTGCCGATGAAAATAAATCTGTTCCATTTCTGTATGTAGAAACATGCCCATTGTCCTGTTAGAACATCCGAGGCCAAGAATACCTGAAAGATATGAATCTGTGGTTAATACACCGCTCTCTTCATGTCTGATGACCGGTTACGTTGCGTCAACCCTGAAATCCAATTACCACGATGTGGATATTGTTGACGCAAATCTTTATGGGTGGACTTTCAATAAAACTATTCAGGAACTTAGAAAGAAGAGCTTTAAGTTATTAGGAGTTCATCTTGTCTATTTGTGGGAGAATACGGCAAGTGTGTTTGAGATGCTCATGGACCTCCGAAGAAGTGTTCCAGATGCACATATAAATCTTTATGGACACTTCCCCACATTCGCATCCAGGGAGTTATTGACCAATCACCCTTTTGTCGACTCTGTTACTATAGGAGAGCCGGAGGCCACGTTTCTGGAGCTTTCAGCGGCAGTCACAAACAATAAAGACACTTCTGCTTTATACACAATTGATGGCATTGCATTCAATTATACCAATAGTAAACTAGAAGAAGGTATCCTTAAGCCCGACGTAATACTGAACAAGCCGAGAAAGCCGGTTTCAAATCTTGACAATCTCCCCTTTCCTTATCGCAACGACTTCGAATTAACAAAGAAAAAGGGAATTTCTACCTTTATCCTTGCCAGCAGAGGCTGCTATGGGAAATGTACTTTCTGTTATCTGGATAATTTTTATGGCGAGGAATCATCCTGGCGGGGGAGAAGCACTGAAAATGTATTTAATGAGATTTATGATATTTATGAAGAGTTTGATGAAAGATATTTTTATTTTGCTGATGCGAACTTTTTTGGTCCGGGCAAAAAAGGAAAAGAACGTGCGTGTGAACTGGCAAATCTCATTATGGATAAAGGCTTGAATATAAAGTTTGGAATTGAGTGCAGGGCTAATGATATAGAAGACAAAACGATTGGATTACTGGTTGAGGTAGGACTTAAAGACGTGTTCCTTGGAGTTGAGAGTGGAAGTCAGAGGTCTCTGAATAAATTCAGGAAGTTTACAACGGTTGAGGATAATAAAAAGGCCATAAACATACTCAGACGGTATGGTATAGAACCGAATTATGGTTTTATCATGTTTGAGCCGGATTCAACGTTGGCAGATGTCAGGGAGAATTATGAATTCCTTAAAGAGATGAAGATGCTGAATTCACCGAGCATTACAGCCCATCTATTGCATCACAAACAGACCGTATTCAAAGGAACACGTGATTATGAAAAGAATATCGGTGCTGTCGGTCCGGATTCAGTAGTTATGTATGAACGTCCTTGTGAATTTAAGGATAAGGCAGTAGAGGCGTTATCAGAAAATATAAACACTTTTTGCCTTAAGATACTTAAAGATTTGTCCTTGAATAGAAATTTCAAAAGTGAAGAACGTGATTCGTGTGTGTATGATGAAGATGATACATTTTCAAAACAGAAAAATGAACAACTGATTGAACATTTCGAACAGACTTTGTGCTCATATGAATAAACCTGAAGATATAGAATATCTCAATGAAATAAGCTATAGCTATTGGAAAGCACAGGTTCTTTTTGTAGCTATCGATATGGACGTGTTTACGCTGACTGCGGGTAATGGTAAAAGTTGCAAGGTCATTGCCAGGAAGCTCAGGACTGATCTCAGGGCAACTGAAATGATCTTGAATGCACTTGTCTCATTGGAGTTTCTGAGAAAGATTGGGGAAGTTTACAGGAATACTGCCATATCCAATCGTTATCTGGTGAAAGGCTCTCAACTATACCAGGGTGACAGGATCCACCATTTTCATAACATGTGGGATTGCTGGTCAAAATTAAACGTTGCCATCAAAACCGGCAAGCCTACTGCATATGATAATGCAGAGGAAGAGGTTGATGAAAAAAAGATTGAGAGAGTTCATCAGGGCCATGCACAATATCGGTGTAGTACAGGCCGGGGAAATTTGCGAAGAATTACATCTAAAGAAATACCGTAGCCTTCTGGACCTGGCTGGAGGGCAGGGAACTTATGCTGTAAGGTTTGTTAAAGAAAACCCGAAGATGAAGGCTGTAGTCTTTGATCTTCCGGAGGTTATTAAGATTACCAGAGACCATATTAAGGAATCGGGTATGAAAGGGAAGGTTGCAACTAAGGCAGGGGATTGTCTTAAGGATAGTTTCGGTAAAGAATTGTATGATATTGTCTTTGTGTCAAATTTACTACATATTTATAAACCGGGTGAAAATCGGAAAATATTAAAAAAATGTTGGGATTCCTTATTGAAAAAGGGTATAGTTGTGATTCAGGAGTTTGTCTTGAACTCTGCAAAGACAAGGCCACTTTTTGGTACGCTTTTCAGCCTGAATATGTTGATGGGAACACATAGGGGCTCATCTTATTCATATGCTGAAATGAAGGAGTGGCTCAAGGATGTGGGGTTTAAAAACGTAAAAAGAGTTAATCTGGAACTGGATTCAGGCTTAATCATTGGGCATAAGCCGTAAATACAATTTAAGGAGAGTTGGTAATGTATAAGAAGATTGTCGTGCCGGTTATGTTGATACTTTTCATTTTGCAAACCAGCAGCTTGCTGTTTGCGAATGAAAAAACAGAGGCGAAGGCAGAGATAGGAGTTAAGGTAGAAGACAGTACTGTTGCTACAGCAGAAACTGAAGTAAAGTCAGAAGAAGATACCGAAGCTGTAACGGAGCCGAGGGGATGAAGTTGTTGCTACTGTAAAATGGTGAAGAAATATTTCGCAAAGAACTTGATAGAAGACTGGGTGTTCTTAAACGTATGAATCAGGAAGTGACGCGTGCTGTTCAAATAGAGGTAATAAATCAGTTAACTAAGAAAGAGCTGCTTAAACAATTTGTTGAAGGTCAGGACATCGTCGTAAGTGAAGGAGAGGTGCAGGGAGAGTTGGAAAAGATCAAGTATTTTCTGAGATCCAATCCGAATGATAGCGAAAAGTCGCTGGGAGAGATTTTGGAAACTCAGGGTTCCAATATTGGTGAACTCGAAGATGAGATAAGGAGGACTCTGGCTTTGAGCAAATATTTGGATAACAGGGTTAATGAAAAAGAGAAAATCAGTTATTTTGAATCGAATATAAACGTCTTTAATGATGAAAAGGTAAAAGCAAGTCATATCTTAATTGATACAACTAA
>CAXGMX010000039.1:0-12585 GCA_964010955.1 uncultured bacterium | reverse complement strand
TAACCTGCAGTAAAATAATAATAGACATTCCAAAGGAGCTATCCGCACGACAGGAAGAACTTCTAAAAGAGCTGGACGAGCTTGATAGCGGTTAAGGTTCTGTCAAAAATAACCATGGAAAATACTGAGAGCGTGAAAAAAGTTTTAAAATATGCAAAAAACAGCTACTTGCATATCATGCTTCTTTTAGTACTGACTTCAATGCTCTGGAGTTGTTCCAGTCATTCCAATATATCAGACAATATTACATACGAAATAAATATACACGACAAAAAACCTCGTGTAGAAGTTGCTTTTAGACAAAAAGAACGTACAATAGGCTTAATGTTTCGGGACAAATTAGACAGCGACTACGGTATGTTATTTATCTATCCACAGGAACAAAATTTGTCATTTTGGATGAAAAATACAAGAATCCCTCTTTCTATTGCTTTCATAAATTCCAGCGATACAATTACTCAGATAGAGCCTATGGCTCCGTACAGTTTAACAAGCCATACATCAAAGGTTAAAGTGAGGTTTGCTCTTGAAATGGAAGAAGGCTGGTTCAGAAAAACGGAATTACAGTTGGCAGTAAGGTTGGTTTTCCATCTGAAATTAGAAACTTGAAAGTAGAATAAGTAAGTTAAACTTGCTACCGCAAGTCTGTTCGATAACATGAGTTGGCACCTACCGGAATACTTTGAAATTCTTATTAAAAGGAAACTATGAAAGCAATTATATTTGATCTTGATGATACGCTATACGATTGTACCGGCTCGCTTCTTGAAGCATCTCGAAAACGTGCCGCAAGGGCAATGGTTAATGCGGGACTGCCGAGCACGGAGGAAGAAGTATATTTATTACAAAAAGAATTATCAGAAAAGCATGGCCCCTATTATCCTGTTTTCAATGAAATATCAAATAAATTTAATATGGGCCATGAGCTTGTTCGCTCCGCCCTGAAGGCTTATAATAGTAATGAAGTGACCGATATACAACTCTTCCCGGATGTTGTACCAACTTTAAAAAAACTGGCGCAAGAGAAATACAAACTGTTTTTGCTGACAACAGGAATTTATGAAAGGCAATATAAAAAGATAGAACTGCTTAACCTGAAGCCTTACTTTGATGAAATAATAATTAACGACCAGGAAGTTGGCCTGTTAATGGAGGACAGCTTTGAGGCAATTGTCAGAAAGTATTCATTGTCTCCACAGAATGTCGTTGTCGTTGGTGACCGGGTGAGGGGAGAGCTTAGAATTGCAAAATCCAAGGGAATGGTAACCGTCCAAATGTTACACGGAAGGTTTAAGAATGAAACGGCCTATGACAGTTCAAATAAGCCGGATTACAAGATAAAAAGATTTTTTCAACTGCCGACTTTACTCAAATTGAAAGATATAGGAAAGACACATGACAATTTAAAGATATTAGCTATTGGCGGCGGTACCGGACTCCCGATAGCACTTGAAGGATTGAAAACATACAGCGAAAACCTGACGGCAATTGTAACAGTTACAGATTCCGGTAGAAGTTCCGGCGTCATAAGAGAGCAATACGGAATATTACCTCCCGGAGATGTAAGAAACTGTCTGGTTGCACTTTCAGGAACAGAAGAACAGGAAAAGGATTTATACCAGCTTTTTCAATATCGGTTCAATAAGGGTTCGCTTAACGGAATGAGCCTTGGCAATCTATTGATGGCCGCATTAACAGATATAACAGGCAGTTTTGATCAGGCAATAAAAAAGGCAAGTAAGATACTGACGATCAAAGGAAGAGTCTTGCCTTCCACACTCACAAGTACTCACATTTGTGCAGAATTAAAGGACGGTTCGGTCGTAGAAGAAGAGTTTAATGTACGCTCACCTCAAAAAGCGCCTATCGAAAGGGTCTTTCTGAAATCAAATGATGTTGAATGCCCACCAGACGCAATCAGTGAAATCGAAAAAGCAGACATAATCGTAATCGGTCCGGGAAGTCTTTACACAAGCGTCATAAGTAACCTTCTTGTAGGAGGCATAAAGGCCGCTCTACAGAGGACAAAAGCCGTAAAGATATACCTGTGTAATATCGTCACACAACCAGGACAAACAGACAATTACACCGCATCGGATCACATTAAGGCAATTATAAAGTACCTTGGAGAGGGAATCCTGGATTATGTGCTTGTCAACAACAATTTCCCACGTGAAGAAATAATCGAAAAATATAGAAAGCAAGATGCTGATATTGTAGCTCTTGATGAAAATTTAGAGAAAAATAATGTAGCAATAGAGGTTACTGATTTAATTGAAAATATTGAACAAAAAAGAGTATTGTGGGAAAAGCAGGACTTAATAAGACATGATCCTGAAAAGCTGGCAGATTCTATATGCAGGATATATGCACAATAATCACTGTTACGTAATTAACGCCATTAAAAACACCTCATAACTCCTAAGCCTATGTCTCTCATTTCAGACAGGATTAAGGCAATCATATTTGATCTGGACGACACTCTATACGATTGCAGTGGAACGCTGGTTTTAAAAAGCAGAAAACTTGCCGCTAAAATCATATCGAAAGCGGTCAAATGCTCCGAAACAGAGGCGTTAAAATTGCAATTAGAACTCGAAGACCGTCTTGGCCCAAAAGCTGACATCTTCCATAAAATCGCAAATCAATACAACCTTCCCGAAGATTTTTGTGAGGAAATTTCTAATACCATTAATACCCTGGAGGTAGAGGGAGCCACTTTATTTCCTGGCACAATGGCTTCAATTGACGAATTAAAAAGAACTGGCTATAAGCTCTTCCTTGTTACATTTGGCAATAGAGAAATTCAGGAAAAGAAGATAAAAGTCCTTGACCTTGAAAGTGCATTTGATGAAATAATCATAACAGAAAATCCCCTGGGAAAAGAGAAATGTTTTAAAGAAATTTTAGCTAAGTATGGTTTAGAACCGGAACAGGTCCTATGTGTTGGTGACAAGATTAAAGACGAAATAGAAGTGGGAAAGAGACTTGGTATGTCTACTGCATTGATGAAACATGGCAGGCACTACCATTTCTATAAATCTGAAATCAATGACGGAGAGCCTTATCTGCATATTACTAAAGTTTCAGATCTGTTGAGGGGTGATGAAAATCAGTAATAGCGTTGGGCAACTGATTATCTTCTTCATATAATCAGGCCTTCTTATCTTTATCAATTATCTCGCCAGGCAATGTGCTTACTCCCGGCCAGATTTTTCTTCCGGGATAGATCGTTGTATTTATGCCGGTATGTACGTCGTCCGCAATTATAGTCCCAAATTTCCTTCTTCCCGTATCAACTATTTTACCCTTCACAACAGATCTTACATTCTTGTTATCATGTTTTAAGTTCGCCGTTATTGTTCCGGCACCTAAATTACTATTCTCTCCAATAACACTGTCTCCAATATAAGAGAGATGCGGGACTTTTGCATTGTCCATAATTACGCTGTTTTTTATCTCTACGGCCTGCCCGATATGACAGCCGTTTCCGATAGATGTGTTTCCTCTTAAATAACAATTAGGGCCTATGAGGCAGTTTTCGCCAATAATCACATTTCCTTTTATATATGTTCCCGACAAAATCTCCGTGCCTTTTCCTACTATTAACTTTCCTTTTACGATAACATTTTTTCTATTCTTCCTTTTATGTCATTTTTTATTTCTGAAACCAGGACGTTATTTGCTTCAATTAAATCCCATGGATATCCCACAGACAGCCAACGCCCTTTTACATTTTCACATACGACTCTCTCTTTTTTAATAAGCGCATTTATATAGTCTACTATCTCGTATTCTCCTCTTTGACTTTTCCTGAGCTTAAACTTAAACACCGATTTATCAAAAACATACAACCCTGCATTAGCTATGTCTGAAACAAATTTTCTGGGTTTTTCAACAACCTTTTTGACCTCTTTGCCTTTTACAACAAAGACACCAAATCTGCCCGGGTCTTCAACCTTACATCCCAGGACAGCATATTTATGCCTTAAACATGCCTTTATGTCTTTCTTAGAAAAAATATCATCTCCGCCCATAACTATAAATTTACCCTTAATTAATTTCTCAACATACTTCAAGGCATGTCCCGTACCCAACTGTCTCTTCTGCTCAGCATATCTTATCTTTAATTTTCCGTACTTGTGGCCTATTTCCTCTATTATCATCTCTTTTTTAAAACCAACTATTATGATAACTTCACTAACCAATCCCTGCAGAGCATCTAAATTATGTTTTATTATCTCTTTATTCATTACCTTGAGTAATGGTTTAGGCTTGGTTAATGTTAACGGCCATGTTCGTGTACTCTTACCGGCAGCCATTATTACAGCTTGTATCATATCAGGCTCCTAACTCTTTCTTCATAGTTTTCGCAATATCATTTGCTATTTTTTGAATTTCTCTCTTATTCTCACCTTCGATCATAATTCTGCATAGATTCTGTGTCCCAGAATACCGGACAAGTACTCTTCCTTTTTCCCCCAATTTTGATTCGGCGTCCTTAATATTCTTATTTACTTTCAACTTGCTAATATCTTTTTTCTCCTTTACGTCAACATTAACAAGCACCTGCGGCAATGATGTCATACACTCTGCCAGTTTACTTAACTTTTCTCTTCTTTCTTTCATAATTCTCAACAATTGTAAAGCTGAGATCACTCCGTCTCCTGTTGTTGTATAATTGGAGAATATTATATGTCCGGATTGCTCTCCTCCTAAAACATATCCTTTTTTCCGCATCTCATCAACAACATATCTATCACCAACCTTTGTCTTAACAACTTTTATCCTTTCCTTTGCCATAGCAATATCAAAACCTTTATTAGCCATGATAGTAACAACAACACTGTTTTTTCTAAGAGCACCCTTTTCTTTCATGTTAATAGCACATATTGCAATTATGTGGTCACCATCAACACTTCTTCCTTTTTCATCACAAACTATAACCCTATCAGCATCACCATCTAACGCTATCCCAATATGAGTTTTTTCTTTTTTCTACAATTTCCATCATCTTTTCAGGATGCAATGCACCACAATCCAGATTTATGTTCAATCCGTCCGGCCTGTCATTTAACACAACAACTTCTGCTCCCAGCTCACTTAATATATGTGGTGCAGTGTTATATGCAGCGCCATTGGCACAGTCCAGAATAACTCTTAATCCTTTCATACTCATGCTCTCTACAGAAGCTTTTGCAAACTCTATATATCTTTCCTTAGCATCATCAACTCTATGTGCCTTCCCGATCAAATCGCCTTTTATATGTTCTGTCTTAATTTTTCCCGATAGAACATATTTTTCAATTTCATCCTCAACATTATCAGATAACTTATGTCCATTTTCACTAAAAATCTTTATTCCATTATCTTCAGCAGGATTGTGTGAGGCGCTAAGAACAATACCGGCATCTGCATTTAACGATTTAGTTAGATATGCAATGGCGGGTGTCGGCATAGGGCCAACAAGTAAAACATCTGCGCCCGCTGATACAATTCCGGATGCCAGGGCGTTTTCAATCATATAACCGCTCAACCTGGTATCTTTTCCTATAACAAATTTAGGTTTTTCCTTTCCGCATTTTTCTTTGAAAACATGGGCAGTAGCTTTTCCTATACTTAAGACCATTTCAGGAGTCATTGGAAATATATTCGCTACTCCTCTTATTCCATCTGTTCCAAATAATTTTCCCATTTATATTCGCCTGTTTAAAGGATAAAGACCGAAAGGCTGGCAAGAGAGTGATATGGAGGTTAAAGGCCGGATATCGAGAGTGTATAACAGCAAAGAAGAGAAAAGCTTGTTTGACAGGCACTTGTTTAGGGCAAGTGCCTATCAAACAGTTGCTCAGATTAAAACTACTCACCGCTTAAAAGCGCTTATACAATGGAGTTGCCGCGTAATTATATTTCTGCTTATAAGGTGAGGCCCACGGCAATATTAACAAGATTCAAACCATATCTTTAAGTTTCTTGCCTACCTTAAAACCTACCGTTCTGCTGGCTTTGATCTTAATTGTTTCTCCGGTTTGGGGGTTTCTTCCAGTTCGGGCTTTCCTTTTCTTTACCGAAAAAGTACCAAACCCTATCAGCTGAACGCTTTTATCTTTCTTTACACCCTTACTGATACCACATAATACAGCATTTACAGCTCTCTCCCCCCCAGCCTTTGATGTTCCCAACTTTTGTGCTACAGCTTCAACTAAGTCCTGCTTATTCATAAAACCCCCTTTCTAATAAGGAAAAACCCAAAAAACTATATTGTTAACAACCCCTCCCCTTACATTGCTATACCAATTATTTGGCCTTCAAATACAAGTTTGCCATTTGTTATTCCCTGAGTATCAAAGATAGCTCTTCTGGCTCTTAATTCTTTATTCTTTGCAATAATAATCAGCTTATCACCAGGGAACACTTGGCCTCGAAACTTAACCTTGTCAATGCCGCCAAAGCCAAAAAATTTATCACTTTGCAAAGAGCTCTTAAAATAATAGGTACAAAGCTGTGCAGCAGCTTCCACCATCAATACACCAGGGAAAAGCGGGCGGCCGGGGATATGTCCACGTACCCAAAACTCATCATCTTTTACGTCCTTATATCCAATAATTATTTTGTTTTCAGGGTCATATTTAATTATTCCATTTAACTGCCCCATCTCATAACGATGTGGTACCAAGGCCCTGATTCCTTCAATATCTGCCTTTATATCATTTAAATCAATTGTATCTAAATCTACTAAGAATTCTTGAGGCATTGCAAAATACTATTATTAAGACATATCTTTGTCAATAAAAAAATTATATTTGGTAAAGGAATAACAACAAGCAAGTTATCGCCTGCGTTGAACCATTGCGAAAATTCTAGAAGATATGGTAGCGGTGCAGGGACTCGAACCCCGGACTTACGGATTATGATTCCGCCGCTCTAACCAGCTGAGCTACACCGCCACAAAGAAAAGATATCTTGTTAAAGATAACGGATATCAAATGTTTCGTATTATATATCTTATAGGCCAAGTCGTCAATTTATAATTGCAACATAGAATAATGGTTTAGGCCATCTGGGAGATGGATATATTATCTTCTCTTACTTTCTATCGTTTTTTTAATCTTTTCGGCCTTCGGGCCAAAGTTGCTTCTGCCATACTGTTTCAATAGTTTATCATACTTATAACTCCTGACTCCTTGCGGAAGCCAGCCCCAAACCGTCACCCTCTGCACCGTATTCGTATACCATAATTACCTCCTGTTTCGTGTCAGCCAGATGAAAAATTCTCTATTTGATTGCTGGTTGCCAACCACTGTAAATACGTGCCTTTTACTCGCCCTCGGCGCTGTTTGTCCGGGGGAAATTAGTGTCTAGTAAAGTAATAACTCTTTGAGAAATTGATTCTGGCCCTTCATCTTCCTCTGCCTCCAACCATTGAACGTCCGGAAAACTTCGAAACCATGTCATCTGTCTTTTGGAGAATCTGCGCGTGTTTAATTTTACCATCTCCTTCGTATCATCTAATGTAAGCCCGTCTTCAAGATATTGAATAACCTCCTTATAGCCCAACGCCTGCCTTGCCTGCCTGCTTAAACCTTCAGGGTTATCCAATAAAGATCGAACCTCATCAACAAGGCCGTTATCAAACATTGTTTCAACTCTTTCGCCAATCCTTCGATAAATATCTTCTCTCTCTCTTGAAATACAAATGATCTTAAACTTATAACTCTCTCTTGCCAGCTTATACTGTTTCTGAAGTGCCGACGCCTGTTTACCTGTTTTTCTATATACCTCTATCGCACGTATTATACGCCGCAGATCATTCGGGTGGAGTTCATCGGCTTTAACAGGGTCTATCCGTTGTAATATTTCATGAACGTGCAAATTTCCCTTTTCTTCTGCAATCCTTTCCAGCTCTGAGCGAATATTCCAATCTGCTTCAGGGCCGTTAAAAATGCCGTCAATAATACCCTTTATGTAAAGAGGGCTGCCACCGACAATAAGAAACTTCCGCTTTCCCCTGCTAATATCACCTATTAAATCTTCTACATCTTTGACATACTTTCCAACACTGTAACTTTCCCATGGATAAATAATATCTATAAAATGGTGAGGAACAATCTCCCTCATACTCAATGAAGGTTTTGCCGTTCCAATATCCATCCCCCGATAAAAAAGCATTGAATCGGCAGAGACTATCTCGCCGTTAATTTCCCGTGCAACATTAAACCCGATTTCCGTTTTATCACTGGCCGTTGGCCCTGTAAGTACCCATAAAGTATGGTGCATTTTTAAAATAACAAATCAAATATAGAGTATAGAACATTGAATAATATATTTAGTTACCTATGCGGTCACCTCAAGTTTCATTATTAATAATCTTCTTGTTTCCTTTGTAATTCTAATACGATCATCAATCCTAAATCCCACTATCCATATTGGCTGGTCATACATGGTTACTATTGGAACTGTGTCCCGTTCCAGCATGGGAATCTTATTATTTATGAAAAAATCCTTTACCTTCTGAATTCCCGGAGAACCCAATGGCCAAAATTTGTCTCCCGACCTTCTTGTCCTGATCATGAGCGGAACACTGATTTTATCAAAATCTACGGCTTCATCATATTTTGTCCTGCTTCGTTTAAACCCTTCCAGAAACCCATTCTCTATTTCTCTGATATCCATTTTCACTATATACTTCGTTTCAACAAGTTTTGTCTCTCCCGGAATCTTAATTACCGTTTCTTTCAAAATGGGGCCTTCTTCTACATAATACTTCATTTTCGAAAGATGTAGTTTGTCGTCTTCTATTTTGACATTTAAGTAATCCTTAACGACATTACTTACAGGTGTTTTTCGGTAATTAAGTATGCTTAAAATATTTTTATAATTTTTGTAACCAAGCTTTTTAAGGGGAATATTTAGCCTAACGACTGCTTCTCTAATAATAATCTGTTGTAAAATTTGCGGTACTTCTTTTAACTTGTGTATGTCCAAAACTACTTCACTTAAAATTTCATCTGTTTTTCCCTCTATGTTTAGCAAAGCTTCCTCAAATAAATCTTTTGCTTGTGCCTCCAGGAAATCATAATTTTGTGTAGTAGTTTCACTTAGTTTAACCAGGGATTCCTTTATTTTTGAATTGTAATTTTTTTCAAGAAGAGGGATGAGTTCTGCTCTAATCCTGTTTCTGAATTGATCTGTTTCAAAATTTGTTGAGTCAACTCTATAAGAAAGATCCTTCTCTTTCAAATAGGCAATGATATCCTTGCGCCATGTGAATAGCAGGGGTCGAACAAGATTAAGGGATGAAAAAGGTGTAAGTTTTCGCTTCGGCCTCATGCCGCCTAAACCTACAATTCCGGTACCACGGATTATCCTGTGCAGAATCGTCTCCGCGTTATCATCGGCATTATGACCCACAGCAATAACGTTAGCACCCACTTTTTTCGCAGCATTTTCTAAGAATTTATACCTTTCTTCCCGTGCCGCCTCTTCCAGGGACATTTTACACTCCCGGGCAATTTTTTTAATGTCCCTTCTTTCGGAAATAATTGACAGTTTAAACTTTTGTGCAAGATTGTTCACAAATTGTTCATCTTCTTCCGATTCTTTTCCCCTGATTAGGTGATTCAGGTGTGCTATAAAAATGTCAGAACAAGCGGGGTTTACACGATTTGCATCAAAAATCAGACTTAGTAAAGCGACGGAATCCGGTCCGCCGGAAACACCCAATAAAACCGTGTCATTTGCACTGAAAAGATTATATTCTTTGATAACGGCGGTGACCTGTCTTTTGCAATGGCAACATGTTAAAACTATATCCCTCCCACATAAACAAGTCAAGAGTAGAAAATATTTGACATCAGTTAGATGTTAAGTAAAATAAACCTGAAAGTCTTTTCAACATCCAGTTCTTGAGGTTAATCACTATAATGGAAGATCTAAAAAACAGGCTTAAGTTATTAGAAAATGATTTGAAGAAGCTGGAAAACCGCTTGAAAAAAGGCCTTGCAACAGGAACCAGGAAAGATTGGGAGCATATTCTGCACCAGACAAGAAAGATTGAGGAGCTGGCAATCTCACAATTAACAATTCTAAAACTTCAGGATAAAAAAACCACCTGACGAATGGAGGAATGCCATGAAGAAAATGAGTTCTAAGTATTGGTATATATTAACAACTGTTATAATTTCCCTTGGATTATTCAACTCAGGATGTTACCAGCTCAAATTTGGGCAAAAGAAAACTGAGAGAATTAATATCCTGGAAGAGGAGGTGGAATCTTTATCTAATAACATTGGAAGCTTAACTACTGAAAATTACGAACTGAAAAAAGATCTTGTTAAACTGGAAACAGCCAAGAATCAGCTAAATAAAGAATATACACAATTAAAGGACAAACAGATTGCTATCGAAGCAGCACAAACATCACAAAACGAGGTACGCAAAAACCTGGAAGAAGAATTGGCAGAAACAAAAGATTTGCTTGAAAAAGTCAAACAACAGCTGGCAATAGTTGAAAATGATAAAAATAACCTCAAGACAAAACTGGAAAAATTAGGGGCTCCTCGTGAGAAAGCCGCTGAAGAGGAAAAAGGTAATGTAGGCGAGAACAGGGAAAACCTGGCACAAGAAACATCTCCTGTCGAAGATCTGCTGGATAAAGCAATTCAACTATATAGAGAGGAGAATTTCGAGGAGGCAATCGCAAAATGGGAAGAAGTCATAGCGCTTGACCCCAGCAAACTCGAAGCAAAATTTAACATAGAAATTGCACAAGACAGGATTAAAGAAAAACAAATACAAGAAGACTTAAAATCCTCTCGTATCCAGAGAAAATAAGTGAAGAATGAGAGAGGTTTGGATAAGTTGGTGGGAGTTTGAATCTTGAAAAAATGGAAGGGTAAAGCAATTGGCGCAGGTTTAGGCTTTCTGTTCGGAGGCCCTTTTGGAGCAATCCTTGGCACTATGACCGGCGATTTTTTTGATAAAGCGACTCTGGCCACAGGAAGGCCTGTTAGTAATCACGACAGATCTTTAAATTTCGTAACACACCTGGTCGGAATACTTATATCAATTGCGAAAGCAGACGGACGCATAAGTTCACAGGAAACTAATGTAATAGAAAGAGCCTTTGTAAGTTTTGGTTTTAAAGGAGAAGACCTGAGCTTTATCAGGGATTTAATAAAACATACCTCCAGGGTAGACTTGGATTTACAGGCTGTATGCTATGAGTACAAACAGTATTCCGACTATGAAGAAAGGCTTTCTTTATTGCGAATTGTCTATATGGTTGCATTTGCGGACAAAGAGTTTCATGCAAATGAAGAAAGTATGATAAACCGCATCATAGGATATTTAGAAATCAATGCAGAAGATGCATTTGAGATACGAGGAGAATTTTGCAGTGATAACGATAAACATTATAAAATCTTGAACGTTACCAGAGGCTCTTCTGCTGAAGATGTTAAAAAAGCGTACCGGCTTTTATCAAAGAAGTACCATCCCGATAGAGTTTCTCATCTGGGAGAAGAATTTGCTACGCTGGCCAGTGATAAGTTTCGAAAAATTAATAATGCTTACGAAGAAATAAAGAAGGAAAAAAGATTTTAATATGGAGGTAAAATAAATGTGCAGAAAAACAGTTATTGTTTTGGCTTTTTTTGCCATAACGAGTTTAACTTATAATACAGCTTATTGTATGTCTTTCAATTTAACGAGTAACCAGATAAATGAAGCGGTCAAATACGGGCAAACTAACAAGATGGCAAGCCCAAAAGATTTTGCAGAGCCCTGGGTAGTTCGCCTTGATGAAAAAAATGGTTGGGCTACTTTATGGACGCCATATCACAATGTCGCTTTTAAAGCAAAGAAAGCAGCTGTTGAAAGACGGGAACTATCTCAAAGAGAAATATTAAGGGCATTACATATCAAGGAAAGCTTGACTTTTGTTGTATCAGTTTTCGGTGAATATATGGAGTTTGCAAGAGGCTATAACGCTATCCTCTATGCCGAAGGTAAAACTGCATATCCAATTTATTCGTATTTTCCGGAGTTTGCAGAACCCAGCAGTTTTTATCCAGAAGAACCGGCATTTGTAGCAGGATGTGTATACAAATTCTCGATTGAAGACATAAACCAGAATTCAGAGGCAAGATTGTTAATTACCTCTCCTGAAGGAAAAGAACTTGAGTTTGCCTTCGACCTGGTGAATGTAAAATAATGTCTCTATAAGCCGATTTTCCACCTGGATCTATAACCATTATGTGGAAATGGTAAAAGGCAGGACAGGAAATGGGTTTAAGCTTATAGCGAAGGAGTATCATAATTCTTTGAGGAATATTCTGATACTTTATACCTCTCAATATCGTAGTCTACCATCATCCTCACTAAT
Organism: uncultured bacterium; assembly: GCA_964010955.1. Lineage (GTDB taxonomy): Bacteria > Planctomycetota > Brocadiia > Brocadiales > Scalinduaceae > Scalindua. Next base: position 200 of record CAXGMX010000039.1, on the reverse strand, counting down.
TCTTTAAACCCCAGCTTAGACTGCCATTTTAGTTATTTCTTGCTTTGGCAGAGTCCCCTAATAGTAAATCAACTTCTGCAGGTCTTACAAACTTAGGGTCAACTACAACATAATCCTTCCAGTTCAAGCCTGCGTGATCGAAGGACAATTTCTACCAATTCATTGACAGAGTGAGCTTTGTCGGTTGATATAACATAGTC
>CAXGMX010000038.1:0-12772 GCA_964010955.1 uncultured bacterium | reverse complement strand
GTTAGCTATCATTATTGAACCGGTTTCCGTCTGCCACCAGTTGTCGTGAATAGGCAGGTTATAAACCTTCAGCCCCCACCTTATAACTTCCGGATTCAATGGCTCTCCGACACTGCAGATATATCGCAGACTGCTTAAATCATATTTTTTAATGATCTCGCCGCCGGCCTTCATGAGCATTCTTAACGCAGTTGGCGCAGTGTACCATACAGTCACCTTGTATTTTTCTATGATTGAGTACCATTTTTCAGCATCATATCTCCCGTTATATACGACTTGTGAGATTCCATTTAACCACGGCCCCCAGATACCATACACTGTGCCGGTTACCCACCCGGGGTCTGCGGTGCACCAGTAAACATCGTCTTCCCTTAGGTCTAAAGCCCACTTTGTGGTGATATAATGGGAGATCATATCATTGTGAACGTGTGTTACTCCTTTGGGTTTCCGGTGGTTCCAGATGTATATAGGATAAATAGATCATCCTCAGGATCGACCCATCTTATTTTAAATGATTCTGAAGCCTTGTTTGTTTCGGATTCGTAACTGATTTCGCCCTGTTTAAGATTGTGTTCCGCATTGACCAGTAATATATGTTTAAGTGCAGGTAACTCTTCCTTTATTTCATGTACTCTCTGGTTTAGTTCAGGAGTTGTTATAAGTACTTCTGCTTCGCTGTCATGAAGGCGGTCCTTTACTGCTTCCGGTCCGAATGCTGAGAACATGGGTCCGGCAATGGCTCCAACCTTTGCTATGGCAATAATGCTTATGTAAAGTTCCGTGACCCTTGGTAAGAACAAAAATATTCGATCACCTTTTTCTACATCCAGATTCCTCAATACATTTGCCAGTTTGTCGGATTGCCTCTTTATGTCTGAAAACGTATACTGCTTTCTGACGTTGTCTTCATCTTCCCAGTGCAGGGCAATCTTATTCTTGAGTCCGTTATTGGCATGTCTATCGATTGCCTCATGTGCAATATTTACTCCATTATCCGAGAAGTGATCAAAGCATCTGTTGATATCTTTCCAATTAAAATCTTTATATGTGTTTTCGTAATTTATTAATCCATGTTTAACGGGAGTCTTATATATTATGTCTTTATATTCCATTGTGTAATCTCCAAAAGTTTTAAGTTAGCGACTGCTTTGCATCTTAATGATCCAGCCATAAAAGCCGCTATTTATAACAGAGCATAAAATCTATGTCAATATTAAGATATAAGGAGTGGTGCTATCCTGATAAATGATTTGATACTTACTAATCAATAAGTTATGATAAATCGAAAAATTGAGTAATTACCTGCGGAAATATCAAGAATGATTAATGCAGTTAAGTATCGATATATAAATATCTTAGGTGGCGAGTGAATAATTGAATAATTTCTACAATTAAGTTGATATGAATTCTACAAATTTAGTTAATGTCGGCATGTCGTTTCCGATGTCTTACCGTATATCGGTTGATAAAGCAGTAGGGATTACCACAACTGTGCCAATCGAAATAATGTACGCTGCGGGCTATGTACCTATTGATCTGAATAATATCTTTATATGCAATGATGAGTCTGACGCATTCGTTGATTATGCTGAAATTAAAGGATTGCCCAGGAATACGTGTGCATGGATAAAGGGTATATATTCAGCAACTAAGAAAACAGGGATAAAGAGAATTATAGGCGTTATCCAGGGAGATTGCAGTAACAATCAGGCCTTAATCGAGGTTCTACAGACTGAAGATATTGAGGCGATTCCATTCTCTTATCCTCACGATAGAAACAGAGATTTACTTTACAAACAATTAGAATTTCTGTCGAATACTTTGGGAACAGATCTGGAGAAGGCGCATCAGATGAAACTTGTATTGGATAACGTAAGAAAGACTGTGCATGAGATTGATCGTCTTACGTGGGAAGAAAACAGGGTTACGGGTGAGGAAAATCATATCTGGAATGTCTCAACAAGCGATCTAATGGGAGACTATGAACTTTTTGAAGCAAAAGCTTTAGATTTTCTTGAGGAGGCCAGAAAACGCCCGGTGCTGGATCCTGAAGTAAGGTTGGGATACATAGGCGTGCCTCCAATTTGTTGTGACCTGTATTCTTTCCTGGGTGAACTGAATGTACATGTTGTCTTCAACGAAGTACAGAGGCAGTTCAGTATGCCGTACAAAACAGATACATTAGTAGACCAATATACCTGTTACACATACCCGTATGAAATGCGATACCACATTGATGATATAAAGAAGCAGATTGCTGAGAGGAAGATTGATGGAATTATTCACTATGTTCAGAATTTCTGTCACAGACATATTTATGACAGCCTTGTTCGCAAGCATATTGATATTCCGGTATTAACGCTTGATTGTGATCGGCCCGGGAGATTAAGTGGTTCTATGAGGACGAGGATAGAAGCGTTTGTAGAAATGCTTAAGAATATCAGATGTTAAAAGACTATAAAGGCGCCTGCCATATACATACAGAGTATTCCGATGGAAGTATTCCGGTTTCTGAAGTAATAAAAAGCGCTCAGGAAGCCGGTCTTGACTTTGTGATATTGTCAGACCACAATACCTTCTTGCCGAAGCAAGACGGCTGGGAAGGCTGGCATGACAACCTGTTAGTGATTGTCGGCATGGAGGTTTCACCCCGGCGTGATGGCCACTTTCTGACACTTGATACACAACCGTTAACCGATAACAGGTATGTTAATCCAGAGAAGTACAAGTATATGACGTCTAAAGATTGCCTTGATGATGTTGTCAGTAACGGGGGAACAGCGTTTATCGTTCATCCTCTTGGTAAGAGGAAAATATCTTTTAGCATAATCCTTGAGGCGTGGCATGACTGGGAACATAATGGATTTGCAGGTATTGAGATATGGTCTTACATGCATGACTGGATTGATGATCTCAAGATGTCAAATCTCTGGCACTTCTATAGAAATCCAAATTTGCAGATAAAAGGTCCTGACCCGGAATTGTTGTCTTTATGGGATGGATTGGGGCAGAAGAGGAGGGTAGCTGGCATCTCCGGTCTTGACGCTCATTACAGGAAGATTCCAATTGCAAGAAGGCCGTTTTTTACCTATGAAGAACTTTTTAAAACAATTCGTACCCACGTCCTTCTTGAGAGTGAACTAGCTAAATCTGATGAGGCTATTCAATCTGTTTGTGATGCGCATAAAGAGGGCAGATGTTATGTGTCTTTTGATTTACTGGCGGATGCTACAGGTTTTAACTTCTTTGCCGATTCTGGAGATAGGACTTATTATATGGGAGAGGAGATCTTTAAATATTGAAAAAAAGATTCATTTTAATATCAAATCTCCACACCACGCCACAATTAAACTCCTGAGAAATGGGAAAATATATAATGAAAGCGAAGGTACCTCTTTAGAATCTTCAAGTACTGAAAAGGGCGTGTACAGGGCAGAGGCATACATGGAAGGTAGGCCCTGGGTCTTTACAAATCCGATCTACGTTAGATAGTTGAATGTGTATGAATTTCAACATGGATGTGAAATATTATCGCCACAAGCCTGTCTAACTGTTGAGAAATGGGAGGCTGCAAAACTATTTTGTCTTTAATCACAATATAACGAACTAGATTATGAATAGAACAATTTGTTTAATTATCACTTTGCTTATTATTACTAATTTACTAGGCTGTAAGAACTTCTCATCCTCATATGTATATCTACCACCAAATGAAGCTGAATATGATAATGAGGTCTTCATTGGCAGACCGTTTTCGGTTGTTTGGGATGAACTTATTGAGCAGCTCTCAAAAAGCATTTTCATAATTAGTAACTTTGAGAAAGCATCAGGAATTATTGAACTGTTATTTTCAACTGATATTCCAGAGGAATATGTGGACTGCGGAAGAACAACATGGACTCATAAGAATAGGTCAGATAAAGAAGTACGCATATATAAGACAGCTGAATCATCTACTTATAAGAATGCAAATGGAGGGGGTACCTTTAGGCCATCTCCAATAATTGAGAGTGTAATCAGGGAAACATCATTAGAAGGTCGTATTAATATCTTTGTTGCGCCAGAAGGCGATGGTACAAGAATTACAGTAAATTGCCGATATACCTTTAAAGTAAATATATCTGGTGATTATGAGAGACAAAACGTGTATGGAGAAGTAAAAGAGAGGGGGTCTCTCCCTTCTTCTTCGAGTGAAATTATATTTCTTAATACAATTCAGGTGAAGAGAAATAACTGGGAAACGTCTGGTGAGCCTGAAAATGCGAAGTGTTATTCTACTGGTAAGCTAGAACAAGAAATTCTCAATCTTATTAAACAGTAGATATGCATGAAAAACCCATTTCTCGTGTTGTTTTTTTCACTTGAGTATGGTAATTACCTGAGTATTATGAACCTTGGTATTTCTACAATCTACTAGATTTCATACCACACAGACATATATATCACCTGATGATGGATGAGGAAATATTATGACAATTGAACTAAAAAATTATGATGATGAAGCTGAATTGCATAATTGGGTTGAAAAAATATCTCAACAGTCTTTGGTGAAGTGATTTATCTTCCTGGCAACTTCTTCATTAAACAAAACGAGATAAAGGTGTTAGATCATATTATAACCGGAGAGGATCAATATTTCAGTTTTGCGGACGAGGGGTTGATCAAACGTTATAATACAAACTTTGATATGAAGAAGTAGGGGTTCAAGGTTTTGTTGTGCGGGTTCAATATTTTTAAACCACTACTTACACGCCAATAGCATGATATCCCGCATCGACGTGGATTATTTCTCCTGTAATACCGCTTGCTAAACTACTGCATAAAAAGAAGCAGTATCAGCAACCTCGTTTGTAGTTATGTTCCGCTTCATCGGGGTCTTTTCTTTCATACCTTCATACATAACCATGAAATCTTTCAGGCCTCTAGCTGCCAGAGTTCGCATAGGACCGGCAGAGATTGCATTGGCGCGAATATTCTTTGGGCCTAAGTCAACTGATAAATATCTAATGCTGGATTCAAGCGCTGATTTGGCAACCCCCATCACATTATAATTTTTAACAGCTTTTTCTCCACCGATATACGTTAGTGCTATTACGGCTCCACCACGAACTTCCAGCAATGGTAATGCGCGCCTGCATAACGCAATTAAAGAGTAACAGCTTATGTCCAGAGCAAGCTTAAATCCGTCACGTGATGTATTGATAAAACCATTAGAGAGATCCTCTTCTTTAGCAAATGCAGGAGTGTGTATCAACCCATCCAGGGCATCAACGTTGTTGCCCAATCGCTCAAAAAGTTTGTCTATATCGTCATCGGAAGTAACATCACATTCCCCAACATCTATTGCGTCTAAAGGTTCGAAGAGCTTCCTGACATCATTGCCGAACCTTTCATTTTGATAGGTATATGCAACCTTTGCACCCTGCTTTGCAAGAGATTGTGCTATTGCCCAACCGGTGCTGCGTTTACCTGATATGTTGGCAATGAGTATTACTTTATCTTGAAGAATCATTCTTGGTACTCCTACATTAATGTCTGGAAATATATCTTAGTAAATTCTGAGAGTAGGTATGGTAGTTGGAAAGACAAATAAAATCAATAAATATTTCTATTCGTATTCTTCAAATAGTGATTCGAGGTCGTCTTCCTTTCTCAATGACTTTTCTACTATGTCACAGACTTTGTCCAGGAATTCATATGCCTCATCGATTTTGTTTCTTAATATTAATTTCATAATCAGGATATTACTCATCTTCTCTATGTCAATGTCGGTGCGATGCAGCCTCTGTTCCCTGATTTTATTTGAGATCTCAAGTTTCTGGTAGATCAGATCCAGGGATGGGGTAAGGGTGCCCGTAAAGTCATCGAATAGGATATTTTCTTTTTGTATACCCAGATTATTGGCGGTTGCATCGATTACGGTTACAGTCATTGGTGCAGGGCCGCATAGATAAAATGTTATGTTGGGGTCATGTGTAAGATATTTAGTGAGCAATGGGCCAATAAAGCCTACCTCACCAAGCCACTTTTCTCCACTCTTATCAATCAAACCCGGTTCTACGATATTTCTTTTCTGTTCTTCTGATGCATTGGTGAAGTATTTCTTGTCCATGTTGTCCAGCTCTGAAGGGTTGTCTCCTCTAAATGCACCTGACATTACCGGTATGAACTTGAAGCTGGCATGTTCTTTCTGCCAGTACAGCCATTTCAATATATATAGCAATGGGATATCCTGGAATCGCCTTTCCCCCAGGAAGAAGTAGGCTTTATCTTTCCGTCCTTCACTGAACCATTGCTCCATGAGCGCTAATATGGGTGCAAGCCCCGCTCCACCTGCCACAAAAACGGCAGTGTGGTTTTCTTTCTTCAGAAGGAAATGGCCAAAAGGGCCTGTAAATCTAATCCTGTCCCCAAACCATAAGTTCCATATTGATTCGTCCTGAAGATACTCTTTTACACAGTTAGGTCCAAGGCAGGGGACTCCACCGTCTTCAATCGGTACGCGCGGGTTTATCGGTGCGGTTCTTGAAATTAGTTTTATTATTTCTTTCTTCGCTGCAGCAATTGAATATGCTCTATAAAGGTCAATACCTGGGGTATAGGGGATAAAGTCCTTTCCTGATTCATTACAAAAACACCTTATCAGTTCACCGTATTTCTTATAATGCTGTTCAACATAATCCTCAGGTAATCCTATTTGTATATACTGTCCGGGGGTAAAGTTGAACTTCTGGAATGGAAGCAAGCTGATTTCATATTTATCTGAGGTTAGCTGGATCTTTTTGACCACACGGGCAGTGTATTTCTTAACACGTAATGTTGACCTTGGTAGATATATGTCAACATCCTTGTCTACCCTTACCTGGCATGAAAGCCTTGTATACCCATCGCCTTTACCTTCCTCAAGAAACCTTCTGGTCTCTTCCCTTGCCCTGCAATCGAAAAGAGGTATTTCAGTTGGTGAGTATGATCCCATATCGGTAAGTAACTTAACCTTGCATAGTCCGCATGTGGCATTTCCACCGCAACCGGAAGGTATATGATATTCTTTGTTCTGAAGTATGTTGAGTAATTTGTCTCCACCTTCAATGCTGAGTTCTTTCTTGAAATCATCGTCACTATGTATACTAAGTCTAAGCTTCTTCCCTTTACCAAATAACTGATAGGTTATCTCACTGAGCCCGGCCATAGATAACATGATTATGATGATAACAGCGATACTTAGCAATATTGAAGTGATCATGTTTTAAGAATTCCCGATATGAATAATTTTTCAAAAAATGTGTATCATGCCGATACCGGTAAATATGGCCGCCATAATACCCAGCAATAATATAGCTACAGAGTCTTCATCCCATGAGTTTAACGGGACAAATAACCTGTGCCGTCTCAGTACAGCCAGCCATACGCATACCATTAACCAGTGGAGGCCAAAGCCGAAGGCTGTGACAGTTGTAGCCATAAACGACATACCCGGTGGAATGGTAAATGTAGAGCTGGCAAGAACAATGCAGTTCACGGTAATCAATTCCAGAAATTGTCCCATTTGTTCATATATATGCATAGCGAAACGTCGAAGCAGTACTCCCAGGATTTGTACAAAGGTAGCGATAGTTACAATAAAGACAGTGAGATAGAATATCTTCTCGAGTCTTATTGAAACCGGAGAGATTGCAGAAATATAGTTACTGGCTCCTATCAAAACCTTATTATAAATTATCCAGTTAAGGCTTGCAGACAGTGTAACAACGATAACGACTGCCATACCCATCCTCCATGCAGCGTCAATCTGCCTTGATTTGTTAAGCAGGGGACATATCCCCAGAAGTTTACTTAAAACAATACCGTCAAAGAAAAGTGCACTCAGAAATATGGGTAAAAGGATTGCAAACTGGCTATTTACGAATGAAAGCGCCTTGACATTTGTGACGAGACTGATTATGAGGAGAATTCCTACAGCAATGATTATTATAAATTTCCTGGATATTTTGAATCCTGATCTCTTTGTTTTTATCGGGACTTCAACGTCTGCAGGCTCTTCTTTTTGTAAACCTTCCTGATAAACAACACCCGTTCTGATAAATAGTGGTCTGAGCATGAACCTCCATAATGCCAGAGCAAAGAAACCACCTACAGGTGTTATCATCAATACCACTACAGGAAAACTTTCCGGAAATATACGGAAATTCATCAGTGTACCGAACCCCAGAGGTTCTCTCATAAGTGCTAGGAAGATAAGTGCAATAGAGTAACCGAGGCATGCCTTCAATATTTTCTTCTGTGCATCCCAGAATTCATATGTCAGACCTTCCGAGATTACGGCGAGGACGATACAGTTTGTCGTAATCAGGTCAATGTATGCCTGTATGTTAAAGGCAATTCTGGGGATTATTGCCTGGGCTATCAGGTTGAATATAGTTACGAATACAGACACGATAATCATCAGGAGAGTAATCTTGTGATGGGTGCCGGATGCTATTATTAATTTCTTAAATGGATATACAAGACAAAAGCTGACACAGGTTACAAATACGACACCTACTCCCATTGTAAGAGAGTTCTCCATCTTATTTGTTACCGCCAGTGCTGAACAGAATCCCAACCCTGCAGCGGCTGAGATTATATAGTTATCTCTTAAAAAGAATTTTGATATCTTCCTGATGTATCTTGCCAGAACATTCATCCCTTATCTGCCTCCATTTCCCGCCAGAAGGCTTGCATCGCTTCGTTTATGATGTCCTCTATTCCCTTGCTTGTATAGGAGGCGCCTGTAATGGCATGTACCTCATTAGAGCCAATTGTTTTCCTTCCTCTTACGATTGACAACTTCGGCTTCAGCTTTTTTCCGACAAATTGTTTCTTGAATTTCTCTTCCGTCATTCTGCCTCCAAGGCCGGGCGTTTCAGCATGATCCAGCACCTCTATACCTTTTACCGTTTCCAGATCAGGGTCAACGCAAATGAACAGGGAAATATCTGCGGCTTTGTTAAAACCATAGCCAAGCCGTGTGGCAATAAACCCTATACCCTGCAATTCTTCATCCTTATAATACATAAAGAGTTCTTTCTCTTTTTTCCCTTCTTCAGTTTGTTCATTGTATTGGCCTGGTAGTGATTCTACTGTGATGCTGTTTTCGAAAACATTTCTTACATCTTTCTTGTCTAACTTTTTTTAGTTTAAGGCTAAAGAATTGTTTTTCTTCGGTACGATACGGGATACTGAAGATATCGAGGACGGATTTCTTAAGCTTTATCTCGTGATATTCGGCTATTCTTGGAGCCGTTACAAAATAAAGTGCCAGCAATATCGCACACGGTATAGCCGTAATAAGGCTGATCGAAAGGACTCTTGTTAAGAATATTTTATACTCGTTCATTATTTAAAGCTCGGTATTCTTCTTTTACGTTCTATATTTTATCTTCAATATAATAGATTGAATCGGGACGCTGAGAAGATTCATGAGTAATATTGCATACATTATGCCTTCTGGTATTGATGTGAAATTTCTAATTACAACCGTGATAAGGCCGCAACCTATACCGAATATCCACTTGCCGGCTTGACTGTATGTAGTTGTAATCGGGTCTGTTGCCATAAAGAAAGCGGCAAAAATAAGGCCTCCGCTCAAGAGTTGAAATATAGGAGGTGCCGCAGCTTTGCCGACCATTAGAGAGAAAACGGCGGAAATGACAAATACACTTCCTAAATAAGCAACTGGAATTCTCCAGTTTGCAATCCTTTTCACACACAACCATATTCCCGTTATAATGAGGGTAATCCTGCACGTTTCTCCCAGAGAGCCTGTGTTTGCACCGAGCATCAGAGATAAGAAAGATGCTGTCTCACCCGTTTCCTTGAAGGCTATGAGAGGCGTTGCATGCGTTACAGCATCCACTCCATGCATTAAAGACTGGAAGGTTGGTATGCCAGTGAAAGGTTCCTGCCAACCGGATACGACCATTGTAGGAAAGCATATTGTCAGCATCAGGCGGCCAAACAGGGCAGGGTTAACAAGGTTATGGCCAACACCGCCGAGTATATTCCTGAACAAAATACTGATTCCCGCTCCTACACCAATTAACCAGAGAGGCGCCTGTGGCGGTAGAAAAGCAGGGATAAATAGACAGGTTACAAAACCTCCTTCATTGATCCTCTCTTCTCTGGCCAGTATCACCCATATTAAATCTACTACAAACACACCTACCACGAACGACACAATAAGCTTGGGTATAACGCACATAAATCCGTAGAAGTATATTGCGGGCACAACCCATCCAAAAAACAGTGCCGCCAGAATACCGCCCATATATTGTTTAACATCCATAGAGCTTCGAATAAACGGCGGGTTCTTTGCCGTATCCTTTGTGCTCCTTATCAGGCCGTCAGTCGCTTCGAATAACGCCCCGAAAAGGAAATTTACCTTTGGATGTGATTGAATAAACGTCTCGATACTGTTCAGACTATTATTTAAAATAGTTTCAATGTTTTTGAAGGTTTTTTTCATCTATGTTTTTGTATTACTTTAATGACTTGCATTCTCTAATAACCTTAAGCAGTTCCAGTTTAGAGGGACATATAAAACTGCATAGTCCACATTCTATGCATTTCTCCAACGCGTAAAGACGCGCCTTATGTTTTTCACCACGATCATAACAGTGCCAGTAAAGGGCAGGTTCAAGATTTACAGGGCATATATCATCACAAAAATTGCAATATACGCAGCGTCTCAATTCTCCCATAAGGCTTGTTGTAAAGAGTAATTCGTTAACACGTAGATAAGGGAACGGTGTCTTATAGTCTCTTTCCTCTATTACTACAATATTCTTTGTGGACCAATCAATCTTTTGAGTCAAATCCTTAACTTCAGTGCCATTCAGTAGTCCATTAAGAAACACGCGATATTTGATATCTGTTCTAACGTAGAGTTCCAACATACTTTTGACAGGAATACCTGGCTTTACCCTGAGGATTTTATTATCTTTCAGACCTGTTCCGCAGATTGGTATAAGGCGGGTATTAAATTTGCTTTTTTTGATATAGTATTCAAAAATACCGGTAACATTTTGAGGGTCTAATATTAGTATACTGTGTTCGATGGGATTCTGGCCAAATGCAATATCTAATCCAAGAATATTCTTTACGATCAGAACAGGTGCGTCATAAGGATATACAGCTTCCATCGTGTGTATGGACAGCCAATCCTTTTGGGTTCTGAATTGGGCTAGCTCATTAACAAGGTTTGATTCCTGATGGTTAACAACGACATGACAGTGTGAATCAGGAAAGTACTCTGCCCTTACAGTTTCCAGTTTATCTAAGAAATCATGTGTACCATTTCTGAGGATTGCCCGGTTGGGAAGTGCCCATGGTTCAGTGGGGCATAGATTTACTATGATGTGCTCAACCTTTTTATCAGGAAAGGAAAAACTGAAATCATCTACCTGGCCGTCATATTTTACTAATATTACGGTCTCAGGAAACTTTACAGGATATGCCTCTACAAGATTGGATCCTTTTTTGTATGCTTTTTCATTTCCTTTTTTAATAGTCGTGTACATACTAATGCTCTTTGAATATTAAGAAATAGACAAAGCATAAAGAAAATCGAGAGTTATTATTAGCATAGAAAAGGGTATTTTCAAAACAAAAAACCCTTGCCTAATTTACACCTGAGTTTATAATCGAAATATGTATCTGCGTTTCCTATTTTTTAAATTTCAGCTAAATGACTAATATGAGAAAATATTTACTACTACATGTCTTAATCGTATCATCTGTATTTCTTTGCCCACCGATTATGCTGGTAGGAGAAGAGCCGCAAATTACCCTGAATTCATCTTATAGAGATTTATCTGTTTATCACATACGATCAATCCCCAATGTTACTATACATAAAAGGCACAATTATGGGTTTTTTGGTATACAGTACAATCAAACATAGTTACGAGAATAAATCTATAAGTGGAGACAATGTGGTAATAAACCATGCTACAGGTTTGATGTGGTATCAGTCCGGTTCTGAAAAAGATATGGTCTGGAGTGAAGCCAGGCAATGGTAAAGGACTTGAATAGCAGGGGATATGCCGGGTATTCCGACTGGAGATTACCTACTGTGGAAGAGGCCGCATCACTGCTGGAATCCAGCAAAAAAGCTGGCGACCTGTATATAGATAATGTTTTTGATGTAACGCAAAGTAGTATCTGGACAGGTGATGAAAACGATAGCGCCAGTTATATGGATGGTGTGTGGAGCATACGCTTCGCTGGTGGTTACGGCTGTGGTAGTGTATGCTGGTGTTACGAAAATGCCGTCAACTATGTCCGTCCGGTTCGATCAATGAAATAATACCCTCCCAACAGACCGGCGGGCAGGTCCGCCAAACAATCCGTCGGGCAAGCATATTGGTGATTCTTTCTTCACACCTTACTTACTCTACCCCAAACTACATATTACCTACTAATCACCACCCTTTTATATACACATTTTGTCTTTATCAAATTTGACTGATATTATATAAACTAATAAACATAATAGAATTTTAACCAATACTAAGATGTCTAAAACATTAAAAATATTGTTATGTGCAGATGATGACGGAATAATGGTCAAAACCATTAAAAACGCCATCAGTAATAAAGGCTTTGAGGAAAGCATTGTTCTTGTTAGAGATCAGCATGATACAGAAACTATATCTAAAGAAATAGTTGATGCCGATGTTGTATATCCGGACAAGGCTGTGATTACCAGGGAAATGATAAATAGTGCAACGAA
>CAXGMX010000037.1:0-12843 GCA_964010955.1 uncultured bacterium | reverse complement strand
AATTAATTGTAGAGGTTTTCTGCTTGAAAAAGTTTAAAGGTGATCTTGCTTATGCATTATATATTCATTTGTTTTAATATGCAGCATATTGCTGACTTTTATATTTCCAAGATTCACTCTGTTCTTGAAACTGGCCCCAGGTATATTAATTTAACTTGGAAATGTAGAAGTAAGCTATTTTGCCAAACATGGTGTCAAGGAATGTATTATTTTATACTTTGATGAAATATGAGGTAAATAACTTGTGCTATAATAGTTGCGTTAGTTGAATTTGTCAAGTACTTTTTATTATTAATCTTTGTGGTCATTCAGAAGCGGTTTGTTTGCTTTTTCGGTAGCCCTCTTAATAGATTTCTGTAGATATATGGCTTGAAAGAAAGATTTGATAAAACAACATAACATAAAAGGCTCCGCCTGATGCCGTGAGAAGGATTTTTTCGTCAACCCTTTTTTCAAGGTGGGCACTCTTTGTTAACCTTTCTCCATGTTAAGCAAAGAAAAGGCTAGCAAAAAAAGCTCCCATTAGACGTTTGTAGGTTTTAAAAATATTTTGCTTCTTTCACGTACACAGCAGAACCTTGTATGTCTGTCTTATATCAAATGTAATTATTCAATTCAAGCATAATTTATATTAAATATTAATATATAATTTGCTGGTTATAGCTATAGATTTTCTTGACAGAATTATTTTGCGAAAGTACTATTCTTTAAGCTTTTAAATTTATTAAAGCTGGATGTTTCCGCATTTATATTATATTTAGGAGCAAAGATGCTGAGTAAAAAATACTGTATTATCATATTTCTTTCGGTGCTAAATCTTACTTTTATATTATTTGGCAATGTGAATGCAGAAAGCAACAAAAAGGAAGAGTTTAAGGAATGGACCGTGATATGTTATCTTGCTGGAGACAATTTTCTAGATTGGTTTATGAAGGAGAATATGAAGGAGTTGATCAAGGCAGGTTCAAGTGACAACGTAAACGTAATTGCGTTTCTCGACACAACTGATGACGAAACGAAAATATTTGAAGTCAACAAAGACGATCTAGTTAGAGTGCCGACAAGAATTGTAAATTATTCATGGGCAGAGAGTGAACTTAATACTGGAGACCCCGAGACGTTCATTAATTATGCATCATGGGCGGTAAGAGAATATCCGGCAAAGAAGTATTTTGTTATCCTTGGAGGGTATGGAGAAGGGTGGATTGGCCTCATGCACGACATGAATAATGGGCAGGGAGAGACAGATATCCTTTCATTAAACGAACTTGAATATGGTTTGAAGGCTATTTCAAAGGAAATTTACGCGGTTAACGGAAATGAGAAGATTGATGTTCTGGGTTTAGATGCGTGTTATATGGGCATGCTGGAGGTTATGTATCAGGTAAAGGACTACGCCGATTATCTTGTTTCCTCAGAAAACGAAGAGGCTCTGGATGGATGGCCGTATGATAAATTAATAGAAACGATCATTAATAACCCTGAAATGGATAGTTCACTATTTTCAACAAGCATAGTAGATACATACCTGGATTCAGTTAAGGGAAACCCTTCAAAGATGAGTAATGTCTTGACATTATCTGTTGTAAATCTTGAATTGATTGGAGAGGTGGTAAAGGAGGTTGATGCCCTTTCTTCGTTGTTAATTAATATAAAGAGAATGAATCCAAGAAAGATTATATTTGCAGAAAGCATAACAAATAAGTTCCTTATTAGCGCACATATTGCCGGTAAATATGTTCCTTACACTGTGCTTCTTGATTTGGATGATTTTGTAACAAATTTAAGAGTTGTAATGGTTAAAAATAAGCAAGTATCTGCTTTGGCACAACGTATATCCAGTCTATTATCAGTAGCGATTACAAAGGAAAGGCATCAATCTCTGAAAGGGAAGTACGACCTGGGCATTGGAGGTGTTTCGTTATATTTTGCAGGTATGGATATAAAAGGCTATAGCGATAATAAATTTTCAGTTGATACTTATTGGGACGAATATATATCGGAGACCGCTTCTATTGGCCAAAAAGTATTTAAGAAGAATTTAGGCTACTGTTTTAACAGTAGCGGAAGCCTTTAGACCTCCATTTGTTTTTGGATTAGTCAAACTTTAATCATGGAATGGAAGAGAGGGTCATTAAAAATGAAATTAGGTGCCAGCTATTTTGGTAACAGGACATTAAAGCATGTCAGAACTGACATGGAGAAAATGGTTGATGATGGTTGTAATCAAGTTGTTCATACTATGAGTGAACACGATATTCTTTACCATTCTCAAACCATGGTTGATATTGTTAAGGTGAGTAGGGAGGTTGGGCTGGAGGTCTTTTTAGATCCATGGGGGATCGGCAGAGTTTTTGGTGGTGAATCATTTTCTACGTTTGTAAAACTATTTCCGGAAGCAAGACAGAAGCTGAGTTTTGCTGAAAGGCGAAATTAAAGTGAACAAGGCATGTATAAATTCAAAAGCCTTTAGGTACAAGATGTTGGAATGGGTAGATCACGCTGCAAGTACCAGTGCTGAGGGAGTTTTCTGGGACGAACCTCATCTGTTTTACGGAGAATTTACTGAATTGTTTGCTAAAACAAAAATAATATGGGGTTGTACGTGCCCAACGTGCAAAGATATCTTCAAAAACAGTTATGGATATGAGATGCCTATGGAATTTACTGATGACGTAATGGAGTTCAGACAGGAAACTATCCTGAATTTCCTGGAATACTTGTCAGATCATTCTTCAAGCAAGGGGCTAAAAAATGCGGTTTGTGTATTTCCAATCAGCGAGCCTAAATATGGTATATATCAGTGGGATAAATTGGTTAAACTGAATAACATTGATATATTTGGAAGCGATCCATACTGGTTTTCCTATAATGAGAGTGTGAGTGGTTTTGTAGAGAAAGTATCCAGAGAGGTAGTACGCCTGTGTGAACTGCACAATAAAGAACCTCAGATATGGATCCAGGGGTTCAGGGTTCCGGAAGGGAGAGAAGAAGAGGTGTCTACGGCCATTAAGACAGTTTTTGATTCAGGTGTGAGAAATATTGCTGCCTGGTGTTTTGAAGGAGGAGCATGTATGACATATATCAGCTCTGACCGCCCTGAAATTGTGTGGGACAATATTAGTAAAGAGTACAAAGAATTACGTGAACTAAAGTAAGTACAAATATGAATACAAAGATAGAAAAGATAGCAAACAGAGTAATAAAAGGAGAGGGAATATCCTATGAAGAAGCCCATTTTCTGATGAAGATAAACGGTAATGAAATATACGACCTGCTTTATTGGGCAAACAGTATACGATACAACACGTTCAAAAACGTTATCAGTTTGTGTTCCATAATAAGTGCCAGGCAGGGGAGTTGTACAGAAGATTGCAGGTTCTGCTCTCAATCCAGTCGTTACCAAACGGAGACTACAACTTTTCCATTAGTTGAAAGAGAGGAGATCTCGAAAGCAGTAGAAAGAGGAAAGGAATATAAATACAAATTGTGTTGGAGTAGTGACGAGTGGTTATAGTCTGGATGGTAGTGAGGATTTCGACAGGATATGTGAAGACGCATATGAATTATCGAAGGAAGACGGCCTTCCCATCCATACATCAATAGGTACAATTACGAACGAAATGGCAAAGAAGCTTGTTTCAAGCGGGGTAGAGATGATTAACCACAATCTTGAAACATCAGAGTCATACTATCCAAACATTTGTACAACTCATTCATATAACGACAGAGTGGAGACAATTAAGATTGCAAAAGAAGCAGGTCTGAAGATTTGCAGTGGAGGGGTCTTTGGCGTTGGTGAGAGCATTGAGGACAGGTTAGACCTGGCTTTCAGGCTGAAAGAGCTTGATGTAGAGGCAATACCTCTGAATTTCCTCAGCCCCGTAAAAGGCACGCCCTCCTCTATAGAAAAGCCCCTGGAGCCGATGGAGATTCTAAAGATCATAGCTGTTTTCCGTCATATTTTTCCTGATAAAGAGTTAAAGGTTGCTGGGGGTAGAGAAAAGAATCTGCGGGATGTGCAGAGTTGGATGTTTTACGCTGGGGCTAACAGCACAATGATAGGCGATTACCTTACCACCAGGGGTAAATCTCATGATGATGATTTACAAATGATAAAAGATTTGGGGCTTACATACGAAGAGAGAGATGGACATAAACATTGAATTATGATGTCGTTGGTTTAGGGCAATGCTGTATTGATTATCTGGGAGTTGTTGGACAATATCCGGATATCAACGAGAAGTCAGAAATCGGAAATCTCACTGTTCAGGGCGGAGGACCGGTGGCAACGGCAATGGTTACGTTAACAAGATTGGGAGCCAGAACCGCATTTATTGGTAAGATATCTGACGATTATTTTGGTGATCTTATTAAAGAGAGCTTAACAAGCGAATTCGTCAACATAGATAACATTATTGTTGAAAAGGACAAAAGGTCTCAATTCGCCTTTATCGCAATAGAAAAGGAAACCGGTAAGAGGACTATATTCTGGTCGAAGGCTACAGTTACACCATTAAGGCCGGATGAAGTAAACAGGAATTTGATAAGTACTTGCAAGGGTACTACACCTGGATGGGCTCATGAAAGAGAGCTCCATGGAAGCTGCTAAATGTGCTAGGGATGCGGGAGTACCTGTTGTTGTTGATGCAGGTAGTATGAGGGAGGGGGCTCTGGAGCTGATCAAGATGTCTGATTACTTTATTGCATCTGAAGATTTTGCCAGACAACATTACAATGGTAATGACCCAAAAGCCGCAGCAATGGATTTATTAGAGTTGGGCGCTGGGGCCGTAATAGTAACACTGGGTGAAAAGGGGAGCATAAGTGTTTCCAGGAAAAGTTATCTTTACCAACCGGCATTTAAGGTTAATGCTGTAGATACAACCGGGTGCGGAGATGTGTTTCATGGTGCATTCATATTCGGGATACTGCAAAGATGGGATTTAAACAAAATAATGAGGTTTGCCTCTGCCACAGCAGCGCTTAAGTGCCGGGAGATTGGTGGTAGAACGGCAATCCCAGACCTCAGAGAAGTAGAAGAATTTCTGGAGGAAGAAAACCTATAGTTCACCACAATATATGTCTGGTATCTACAAAAAAACATCAGCGGAATCATCAAAGAAATATTCTTTGCAAAAACGTATATTAGCCGTTAACGGCGTAATAGTAGCACTGATATATTTAGTGTTCATGTGCCTGTTTGGCTCAAACATCCTGAAACATCTTATCTCACAAATTACGGCCAATCAATACCTCTTGATAGCTCTTTATGTTTTAGTCTTTGTTATAATTATTGACATAATCACCATTCCATTGAGTTTTTATGGAGGATTTGTTCTGGAGCACATCTTTAAATTATCTAATCAGAAATTTTTTGAGTGGGTCAAAGATGAAATAAAGAAGTTCCTGCTATCACTGGTGCTTCTTGTAATACTGGTTGAGATAATGTACATATTTCTCAGAAATTTCCCAAACTCCTGGTGGATATTTGTTACTATTATCTGGATATTCTTCTCTATTATTATGGCAAAACTGGCTCCGGTTCTTATATTTCCACTGTTTTATAAAAGTGTACCCATAGAGAATGAGGATATTAAGAAAGGGCTGGAATCTCTTGCAGAAGGTACAGGAATCAATATTGAGGGGGTTTACAAGATTAATTTGAGTAAAAAAACAAAGAAGGCAAATGCCGCACTTGCCGGTATGGGAAGTACTAGGAGGGTTCTTCTGGGTGATACACTCCTAGATTCCTATTCGTTGGCTGAGATAAAATCAGTATTTGCCCACGAGCTGGGACACCACGTTTATCACCATATATGGAAAATGTTAGTAATTGGTACAATCACAGGTGGTTTTGGATTTGCGATATGTCATTATGTCCTGTCAAAAATGATAGAAATTCTTGGGTTCCAAAGTATACATGACATCGCTGCATTTCCTATTATATGTATTGTTTTGGCAACTTTAGGCTTTATACTGATGCCGATCCAGAATACCATCAGCCGAAGGTTTGAAAGGGAGAGTGACAGATATGCGATTGAGAAGACCAATGATCCTGAAGCTTTCATCTCCACAATGGACAAACTGGCAGAGCAGAATCTTGCAGACAGGACTCCCAATAGACTCGTAGAATTCCTCTTTTACAGCCATCCACCTATTTCCAAACGAATTGAGATGGCAAACGAAAATACACAGGCGCTGCCTTAAACTCGATTTCGTGAGTACTTTATGTCTAAATATTACACTCCAAAACGAAGAAGAAATATCTTTAATCCGGATGAAAAGAAGCCTTTTAAACTCAGTCGCACAAAGATTGATCTTTTCCTGGAATGTCCGCGTTGTTTTTATATCGATCGTCGGCTTGGAGTAGGCCGTGTACCGGGCTTTCCGTTTAATTTAAACAGCGCTGTTGATACCTTGCTAGAAAAAAGAGTTTGACTATTATCGATCCAACAATAAAAACCATCCTCTTTTGGAAAAACATGGTATTGATGCTCGCCCGGTATCTCATAGAGAACTAAACAAATGGAGGGAAAACTTTACAGGTATTCAATACCTGCATGAACCTACTAATTTTATCATCTTTGGCGCTATTGATGATTTGTGGATAAATTCTAAAGATGAATATATTATAGTCGATTATAAATCAACATCAAAGAACGAGAGGATTACAAACGTAAGCCTTGACTGGCAAATAGGCTACAGGAGGCAGATGGAAATCTATCAGTGGTTGTTGAGAAGGAATGGTTATTCAGTTTCCAACACCGGTTATTTTCTCTATTGCAACGGACAAACTGATAGGGAGATGTTCAATGAGAGACTGGAGTTTGATATTACCTTGATCCCGTATGAAGGAAATGATTCCTGGTTAGAAGAAACTGTAAGAAAAATTCATTCATGCCTTATAAGCAACAATATTCCTGATGCAAATGATGGTTGTGATTTTTGTGCATATCGTTCCGCAGTAGAAGATGTTTTATAAAAACAGGTTGTCAGGAAGTAAGAAGCTTAAATTCCGCATGGCCTCCATTCATATCCCGCCCGGGGATTTTTAGATTACTGGAATCACATGAGCCACTTATTAACAGCGATGGCTGCGTTTCGGCCTTCGTTAATGGCCCAGACGACTAAAGATTGTCCCCGTCTCATATCACCAGCAGCAAAAACACCTTTAATGCTGGTCATGTGGTTTTTGTCTGTTTTTACATTGCCTCGATTGTCAAATTCGACTTTAAGTTCCTCAAGCATACCATTTTTTACAGGGCCCAAAAAGCCCATAGCTAGAATCACAAGGTCACATTCAACTTCAAATTCCGAACCCGGAATCTCTTTCATAGGCCTGCGGCCAGTTTGCAGGTCTTTAGGTCCAAACTCGAGACGAACAGCATGTAGCTTTTGCAACTTTCCGTTTTTGCCGGTTAAATGCTTAGTCATGATGCAAAAATCACACTCAACACCTTCTTCCTGAGAGGTAGATGTTCGTTCAATTAATGCCCACTGAGGCCAGGGGTTATCAGGGGTACGTTCTTTGGGTGGCTTGGGAAGAAGTTCAAATTGTTTCACCCAAATGGCTCCCTGGCGATTGGCAGTTCCCACACAATCCGCTCCTGTATCTCCACCTCCCAAAACAACAACTCTTTTATTTTTCGCCGTTACACTGATTTCGGGGTTAATATCCTGGCCTTTATTTCTTAAATTCTGTTGTGTCAAATAGGACATTGCCTGGTAAACCCCTTTAAGTTCTCGGCCCCGTACCGGCAAGTCTCTGGGTTCTTCGGCACCACCAGTTAAAACGGCAGCATCATATTTGTTTCTTATCTCCTGCGTACTAATATTCTTGCCGACATGCGTATTGGTCATGAAGATTACTCCTTCATCTTCCATCAGTTTAACACGTCTTTGAACGACCCATTTCTCCAGTTTGAAACTAGGGATACCAAAAGTCAAAATCCCGCCAACATCTTCATTTTTTTCAAAGACAGTTACGGTATGACCTGCTTTATTCAATTGGTCAGCACATGCGAGTCCGGAAGGGCCAGAACCGATAATTGCAACTGTTTTAGCTGTACGTTGAGACGGAGGCTGAGGTTTAAGCCACCCCATCTCATAGCCCTTTTCGACAATAGATATTTCAATATTTCTTATTGTGACAGCCGGTCTATTTATGGCCAGGACACAAGAGTTTTCACAAAGAGCCGGACAAAGGCGACCTGTGAATTCCGGAAAGGTGTTAGTTTTCATCAAACGATTTAAAGCTTCCAGCCATCGTCCTCTGTAAACAAGATCATTCCATTCCGGAATAATGCTATCAACAGGACAGCCGGAATGACAAAAAGGAGTTCCGCAATCCATACAACGAGCCCCTTGCATTCTTAATTCTTCTTCAGGAAGCAGACTGATAAATTCTTCCCAGTGCTGCTTGCGCAACTTGGCTGGCTCCTTGTCACAATTTTTTCGTGAATATTTAACAAATCCTTTAATCTCACCCATTCCATAACTTCCTTTATTTTTTATAGTGTTTTAGCGTGAAACCAATTCTTCGCGTTCTGTTGCTGCGTCTTCTTTCATCATTTGCCCGAGAATATGACGATATTCCATAGGAAACACTTTTACAAACATAGTAAGACAGTCTTCCCAATTATCAAGTATGTATTTTGCTTTCCTGCTCCCGGTATATTTCAGGTGCTTCGTAATCATCTCTTTGAGCTCGGCTATATCTTTCGAATCGATCACAATTTCAAGGTCCACCATGGAGAGGTTGCATCTTCCATCGAGTGCACTTGTCGGGTCATAGACATAGGCAATACCGCCGCTCATTCCCGCAGCAAAATTGACTCCTGTATCACCAAGAATAACAATGCGTCCGCCCGTCATATATTCGCATCCATGGTCTCCCACGCCTTCAACCACGACATAGGCTCCGCTGTTTCGGATGGCAAACCGTTCTCCGACACGGCCGTAGATATAGGCTTCACCGGAAGTTGCACCATAGAAAAGCACGTTTCCACAAATAAAATTTTCTGATGGGTCAAACCCGATTTCCGCCGGTGGCCTGACAATGATTTTTCCGCCACACAGACCTTTGCCAAGGTAATCGTTTGCTTCTCCTTCAAGGATCATCGTGATACCGTGGGTGCAAAAAGCACCGAAGCTTTGACCGGCGGCTCCTCTGAATGTGCATGTTATAGTATCTTCTTGTAGACCCTGCCCGCCATAGCGCTTGGAAATCTCTCCAGAAAGCATTGCCCCGGTTGTTAAATTAACGTTTCTGATAGGTAATTCGATTTTTACAGGTTTTTTATTCTCAAGCGCATCTCTGGCAGATTCTATAATTTGTTTATCCAGTACTTCCTCCAGGCCATACTCAGGTTTTTCCATACACCTTGTTGGAATATTCGGATTATCTGTCGCTGGCTGAAAGATTCGTGAAAAGTCCAATCCTTTAGCCTTCCAGAAATCTATCGCTTCATTCATTCTAAGGAGATTGCTTCTACCGATAAGGTCATCCATTCTGCAAAAACCCAGTTGGGCCATATATTCTCGGACTTCTTCTGCAATCATGTTAAAGAATTTATGACGTGTTCCGGTTTGCCGGTGAACATTTTTCGCAATTCACGATCTTGTGTTGCAACGCCAACGGGGCAGATATTCAGATGGCATTTTCTCATCATAACACATCCGCACACAACTAGCGGAGCAGTTGCAAAGCCGAATTCTTCGGCACCCAAAAGGGCTGCAATAATCACATCCCGTCCTGTTCTCATCTGTCCGTCTGTCTGAACGCGGATTCGACTTCTCAGGTTATTTAAAACAAGAGTCTGTTGAGTTTCTGCCAGCCCAAGCTCCCATGGTGCGCCGGCGTGTTTCATTGATGACAAGGGAGAAGCTCCTGTTCCACCGTCATATCCACTGATAAGTACCATGTCGGCATTGGCCTTGGCAACACCTGCCGCAATCGTACCAACACCAACTTCCGATACGAGTTTTACCGCAACACGAGCCTGTGGATTGACATTCCTTAAATCAAAGATTAATTGTTTAATATCTTCTATAGAGTAAATATCATGATGTGGGGGTGGGGAGATAAGGGTAACACCCGGGGTCGAATAACGAACCCTTGCAATTTCTGCATCGACTTTATGTCCGGGTAATTGTCCTCCTTCGCCAGGTTTCGCACCTTGCGCTATCTTTATCTGTATTTCCCTGCTGTTAACCAGATATTCTGCTGTTACACCAAAACGGCCGCTGGCAACCTGCTTGACGGCACTTGAGCGGTTATCTCCATTGGGTAACGGCTTGTATCTGTCAGGGTCCTCTCCTCCTTCACCGCTATTACTTTTGGCACCGAGTCGATTCATGGCGATTGCCAGTGTTTCGTGGATTTCCCGGCTGATGGACCCAAAAGACATTGCAGATGTTGCAAAACGTTTGATAATCTCTGAGGCAGGTTCAACCTCTTCGATTGGAACAGGTTCTGTATTCTTGAATTTAAACATGCCACGCAAGGTGTAAATATTTTCTGTTTGATCGTTAACGAGTTTAGCATACTCTTTATAGAGTTTAGAATCGTTGTTCCTTGTTGCTATCTGCAGCTTGCTTATAGTCTCCGGGTTCCATAAGTGTCTTTCACCATCTGCACGATACGCGTAATCTCCTCCGCTATCTAATTCTGTAGGAGAGTTGTGTTGGGGGTTGCTGTATGCGAATTCATATCGGGCATTGGCCTCAGCAGCAATTTCGGCTAATCCGATTCCCTCAATTCTTGAAGAGGTTTCCGGAAAGTATTTTTCGATAATATCGCTGGATAATCCGATGGCTTCGAATACTTGTGCGCTTCTATAACTTCTTAACGTTGAAATGCCCATTTTCGACATTATCTTAAGTAGGCCTTTATAGAGCGCATCCATATAGTTACCTATGGCTTTTGTGACTCCGACATCCGTATCAAGAGTTTTCTTCAATGCCATATCGGCCGCGGTTTCGAATGCCAGGTAGGGATTGACAGCAGAGGCTCCAAAACCAAGAAGCAAAGCTATATGTTGGATTTCGCGTGCTTCACCTGTCTCAACAATAATATCCGCATGTGTTCTCATGTCCTTGCGAATGAGGTGATGGTTAACTGCTGAGGTTGCAAGTAAAGCAGGGATAGGTGCCAGCTGTTCCGGCAAGTTACGGTCGGTCAAAATAATTATAGGACAACCAATGCCAACGGATGCTTCGGCTGAACGACAGAGTTGGTCAAGGGATTCTTCCAGCTGATCCGCAGTACCCTTGGCAGGAAATCCTATTTGTAATGTTGTTGTCCAGAAGTCTTTTAAGTCGAGATTACTTATTCTTTCAAGATCTTCGTTGGATATAATGGGATTTTGGAGTTTGATTAATCGGCTGTTTTGGGGTATTTCAGAAAGGAGATTTCCTTCGTTGCCTATGAATGTCATCAGTGACATGACAAGCTCCTCCCGGATAGGATCGATTGCCGGATTGGTAATTTGAGCAAAGATCTGTTTGAAATAGGAATAAAGCAATTGCGGCTTTTCAGAAAAAACTGCCAGAGGCGTATCTTTTCCCATAGATCCTATTGGTTCGTTTCCTTTTGAGGCCATTTGTCCGATGATCATTCTTAAGTCTTCCCGTGTATAACCAAAAAGTTTATGACGAAAAGTTAAGTTGACTATGTTCGGTGTAACAGGAGCCACGTCATTAAAAAACCCATGTAAAGTTATCTTGTTTTCTTTTACCCAGCGGCGGTAAGGATGTTTCCTTGAATAAAATGTCTTCACTTCTGTATTTTTCAGAACGCGTTTTTGTTCGAGGTCAACAAGGATCATTTCACCGGGACCCAAGGCACCTTTTTGGACAACTTGCTCAGGGCTGAAATCCAAAACACCGGTTTCTGATGCAAGAACCATAAAACCGTCTTTGGTGATAGTATAACGGCATGGCCGGAGACCATTGCGGTCCATACAGGCTCCGACCTTTGTCCCATCCGTGAAAGCAACGGCTGCGGGCCCATCCCAGGGTTCCATTAGACCCGCATTGTATTCGAAAAAACCTCTTAGATCAGGCCCGATGGGATATTTTGTTCCCCAGGCCTGTGGGATAAGCATCATCATAGCATGTGGTAAGCCTCGGCCACCGCATGCCAGCAATTCAAGTGCATTGTCGAGGCATGCAGAATCACTTCCTGATTCATCAATAATGGGTAGAATTTTTTTAATGTCATTACCGAATAAGTCGGTGGCAAGAATCTGTTCACGTGATGACATGTGATTTTTATTTCCGCGGAGTGTATTAATCTCCCCATTGTGGGCTAAATAACGAAACGGCTGTGCAAGTTTCCATGATGGAAACGTATTGGTGCTGTATCTTTGATGAACAATTGCAACGGAACTAATAAGATCTTTATGTTTCAAGTCAAGATAGAATTCGGCAACCTGAAGGGCCATAAACATCCCCTTATAGACGATAGTCCTTGCAGACATACTTGGTATACAAAAGCGATCGCCAAGCGACATAGTACGTTCTATACGGCATTCGATTTGTTTACGAACGATGTATAGCTTGCGTTCCAATGCCAATATGTCATGTTGAGAGGCTCCAATGAAACATTGGATTATAAAGGGTTGTGAGTTTCCTGCTACATCACCGAGGCAGGTATCGTCTACCGGGACCTCACGCCAGCCGAGAAATTCAAGCCCTTCCTCGACAACAGTTTCTTCTATGATTTGCTGACATTTTTTTCTTGGTCTTTGTTCCTGGGGGAGAAAAATCATACCAACGCCGTACTTACCTGACGAAGGGAGGGGTATACCAATAGAATTACATTCGTGAGTTAAGAAC
>CAXGMX010000036.1:0-12917 GCA_964010955.1 uncultured bacterium | reverse complement strand
AGGGTGAAAATATTATGGAATTGCCCGAACTTTATAAAGTAAGGTCGTATATTCCAGGAAAAGGCTTTACATGTTGAAGAAGGCTTTTAGCAACCCCTTTTTTTTACTGATCTGTCTCAGGTTTTGTGCCAGGCTGCACTTTACATCTGCACAGTTATACCGTTCAAATCATTCTCTCTCCTGATCCATAAACAAATCAGTAGAGGTTGTAGGCTTTTACATTGAGCGAATCGTATATTGTATTTCCTGATGGTTTATGAAGAGATAGGTTACGAGTATTACTCCCAGACATTTCCTGAGAGTATCTTCTCACTGCTCACTTCAGGTTCATGTGTAGATTCATGTGTAGTTTCATGAGAGGATTCAATCAATGTCTCTTCGATTTCATCCACTTCATCTATAATAGAACCTCCATCATTTGTACCAAGCTGATTTCTCAACTCTTCTACCGTTTGTCTTGCTTCTATAAGATTCTTTGTGTAACCAGCCTTATCCGTTTCCAAGACAAGCTTTGCTATTGTTACGGATGTTAATTCTTTCTGGAGTTCATTAAGCTCTGCTGTCATCTCTTCACTTGACTCAGTAAGATCAGCAACCTGACCTTCTAACTCTTTGTTCGCTTTGTCAGCAACTCTTAGTTTTCCAATCATCTCAGGCACCTTCATTATCTCACTTTTACCTGCCAGCATTTGCTGCTCCATATGATGAACTCTTTTCTTTTGGGCTGCGAATTTTCCAATTGCAGTTATAGAAAGAGTAAAAAATATTATGGCTAAGACAACAAATAAAGCAGTAGTTATGGCAAAAAGCTTAGAATTTCCCTGGGCCATTGTTTACTTCTCCTTTCAACGTGATTTTTATAAGAAATAAGTGGAATTTCAATCAAAAATTTCAGTTAATTTATCAAATAGCTAATTTTATGTCAAGTACGAATTTACTGTTTAAGAACAAATTATAAACTTCTCGCATTATATATTTATGATTGAATCTGATAATTGTTCTTGTTTTAATAAGGAGGCCTAAGTGTCCTGAAAACTCTACGGTGTTATAATGGGGATATTTACAGTTCAATTATAGGAGATGATGAAAGGATAGGTGTATGCAATCTGCCTGAAGAAATAAGAGGACATGCAGGTACGATTGATTACGATCCTGGTACTGATGCTTTTCTGTCAGATCTTGAGAAACTACACATTATAAAAACCCTTTCTAAAGATGAATGGCAATAAGGCACGTGTCGCTGAGACTCTAGGTTTATCAAAAAAACTCTATATAATATGTTAAAATCCTACAATATTCCTAATAATTTGAAATGGTATGAATTAGGTATTGCAGACTTTTATGTTAGAACAGGTAATCAATAATAACGGTAATAGGAAATCAGGCCTTTATAAGTATCTAGTGCAGGCATTTGACAGGACATATTTCCGGTTATGTCCTAACAGGATTAGGGCAGATCATAAACCGCATACTTACGACTTCAGCTCTCTGACAAGAGAAGAGTATTTAGAAGATCCTGAATTGTTTTACAAGAAACCTGACGAAATTCCTGAATTCTTGCTAACAAAAAAATCTGATGTGGGTAACGTTGAGATTTTTGATGTCAAATTCCCAAGTCCTGTTCAGACCGTACATGAAGAAAATAATGTTGCATACGGATATTTCTACAAGAATAAAACTAAGAAGAGCACACTCTCATTGATTATCATTCATGGATGGAGAAGATCATTTTTATATAGCGAGAAGAAAATTGCATTAAGGCTGGCAAAGATTAATATAGATTGTTTTATCCTTAAGCTTCCCTTTCATATAGAAAGAACCCCTAAGGGTGCATTAAGTGGTGAGTATGCCCTTACCGGAGACGTATACAGGACTGTTGATAGTACACGGCAACTCATTATAGAAGTAAGGACCGTAAAGTCATGGTTGCAGAGAGAGACAGAGAAGATTGCAATCATGGGCATAAGCCTTGGTGGGATGATGGCACATCTGGCAATGGCAGTTGAGGAATTTGATGCAGGAATATCTATCGCAGGAGGCGGCAATAATGCTGGTATTATATGGGAGGGAATAGCTACGCAGGAAGTAAAAGAAAACATAATAAAGGCAGACATTACACGTGAGCAGGTAAATCACATTTTTCAGATGATCGATCCTTCCGTCCTTGCAAGACACAATA
Source organism: uncultured bacterium (assembly GCA_964010955.1). Lineage (GTDB taxonomy): Bacteria > Planctomycetota > Brocadiia > Brocadiales > Scalinduaceae > Scalindua. The sequence continues at coordinate 10,738 of CAXGMX010000036.1, read as the reverse complement.
AGACAAAGAATACATTAATGATGAACGGAATTTACGATGAGGTAATACCAATAAAGTTTACAGTTGAATTATGGGAGGCTTTGGGCAGGCCGAAGATAAAGTGGTACCCCTGTGCCCATGTAAACATTGTATTTATTATGAAGAGAGTCGTGAGTGATATGATTCAATTTATTCAGGAAACAGTTTAAATCAAAATGTCTGATTATTTTATTTGTCCAAATTGTGGAGCAGAGGTTCCGGTAAAAGCATTGTCATGTCCTGAATGTGGTTCAGATGAAAAAACCGGCTGGTCTGAAGACACGATGTATGATGGCCTTGATCTCCCTGCGTTTGTAGAGACAAGGGATAATTCCTCAAAATCTCTATTTCAAAATAAATTCCTTTTGTATGTCGTGGCAATCATGACTATTCTGGCCTTTATATGGTTTTTTGTAATGTAGACAATACCATGTCATTCCCAACTTGATTGGGAATCTAGATTTATTCCATGGGTTTGGTTATGCCTCACGGGCAACTGCTGTTATGGCAGCTATGCATTAAATCTTAGACACTGTTTGGTAAATAGACGTAACTCTTGTGATAGCACACATATACACCAGTGCGTTTAATAATTAGACAGCAGGCTCATTTTTGTACTAAAAACAAAGGATAGAATTACAGCAATATTTGAAATGTAAATTGTCTATACGCTTGGTATATAATCAGTTAGAGTATTTTTGAGGAAATATTATCCGAGGACAAGTTAGAAGAATCACAGTGCTCAGCCACGAATTGAATAAAAGCACAAATCCACTTTTGCCTTTTGTAAGTTTTACGTTTATACAAGCACCATCTGCTACCATTTCTTTACAGCCGAGTTCAATTATCAGTAAGAATAAGTCGTTTCCCTGAGAATGTATTATTAAATGTCTTGATCGGGACTGCGACAGGATCGAGGGGATCCACGCCAGGAGGAAACAATTTGCCTGAGAGCTCTCCACTCACCTGCTGATACGCATTATCGAATTCGACGGTGAAGTTAAACAGTGCCGATCCGACACCATCTTTTAAGGAAATGAAATCTAGTGTTCTGACAGTAATCTTTCTTTTTCCTGTCTTCTCCCATACTCCCTGTTGGTTACTGAATTTATTGTCGAACTGGAACGAATGAATACCGAGCCAGTTACCGTCCGCAGTGATTGTTACAATCCGGGAGCCGCCGTCATCATCCTCAGTCAGTAGATACGTGCCGGCAATTTTTCTCACCTATAGCTGAATCATTTTTATCGGCCTTGGCATCACTTGAGTTTAAGACACTAATAAACAGGAATGCTGACAAAATGACTGGAGTATAAAATGAGAAAATTCTGTTGTGCTTCATCACATCACCTCCTCTTATTGATGTCATTTATTGCAATAAATTGTGAAATTTGTCCTTTATTATGTTTTTCAAGGTCTCATTCTACATCTATAGATTCAACAAATAGCGAATTATTGAGAAGTAAGCATCTTCTCCGGCCCGATGTTGTCGCCTATATTGTGTATTTTAAATTCCATTCTTATTAGAACAGCTTTATATGTTTTGGTTTCCTTCGTTTTTTCACTAAAATGAACATTCTAACAAAGCGTCTCAAGATTTCAACAATTTTCAGATTATGTTCTAGACTTATTTTTATAAAGTCGGTTTCATTCTACATCAATAGATTTAACAAATATATTCTTGTCTTTGTGGCAAGTTGTAAGGTTAGCGTTATAACAAGAATCATAAATATAAAAACTTGCTTAAATGATTATAAATTTCTATTATGATATTGTTATAAATAACCGAGTTGTGAACAGTTGTATGAGAACGTAGATATGAGATTAAGAAAGGCATTTATTTTAAATGAAAAGTGCTGGTAAAAGTGAATATAAAACAGGCAGAGATGATATAGATAAGATTATTGCCGATTTAGCAAAGGCTTGCCATCCTGACAATAATGTTGACTTGGTAGAGGAGATGCTGATAACTATTGCGAAATTGGGTATCGAGAGTAATGATCGAGGTGATCTGAAATTGATAAATATGGCATTGAAAGAACTGCGTTATGCATCAAAAATATTTGCCTCGTACAGAAATGAAAAGAAGGTTGTTGTTTTTGGTTCTGCTCGAGTCCGGAAGGATTCAGATGAATATAAAATGGCAGAAAAGCTGTCTAAGCTGATTGTCAAAAATGGCTTTAAGGTGATTACTGGTGGTGGACCGGGAATAATGGAAGCTGGTAATAAGGGAGCCGGACGTGAAAACAGCTTCAGTTTGAATATCAAACTTCCTTTTGAACAAAAGCACAATCCATACATAATCGGTGATGAAAAGGCTATCAGTTTTAAGTATTTCTTTAACAGAAAATTGTTCTTTCTTAAAGAATCTGATGCAACGGTACTCTTCCCTGGTGGATTTGGCACTTTAGATGAAGGTTTTGAGAATCTTACATTAGTCCAGACTGGCAAAAGTAAACCACGTCCAATCATCCTGATCGAACCTCCTGATTCGCAATACTGGAATCACTGGATTGACTTTGTTACAAGAGTATTGGTGGAAAGAGGTTTTATTTCACGCAATGATATGGGTTTGTTTATACGTGTTAATACCGTTGAGAAAGCTATTGATGAGATTCTGCAATTTTATAAGGTTTATCATTCAATTCGATATGTGGGAAGCAAGACTGTTGTCAGACTCAAATCGCTTTTGAGTAGTGAAAAATATTGAGGAACTTAATAAAAAATATGCCGATATCCTCCGTTCAGGAGAAATAAAGCTGACTGAGTCTCTGCCTGCAGAGCAAAAGGGTGAGGAGTTTCCAGATTTACCGAGGTTGGTAATGGATTTTAATCGGAGTGATTATGGTAAGTTTTACGAAATGTTAAAGTCTTTGAACACTTTGAGGGGACAATGATGGCAATGTTGTTGAAAAAACCTGGCAGTTACAAACCGTAAGTAAGCATACTTACACTTTGAAGAAGTTTACTGCAAGCCTTTAAAAAATATATTTTAAGATTAAAAACAAAGTATCAAGGGAGTATGCTGCTAATTACTTTTTCTTCTTTTATTTAAGATTTAATCCCCGGTGTCTGTCCAGGGTTAGGATTTAAATCAGTGACCCTTCATTCCGCAGCAACCGGTACCGCAAGAGCCGGGTGATGACGGCATGCCGCCTCCACCTGAAGCTGATTCAGATGATGAACTGCTTGCAAATACTGAGAAGAGTTTTTCTAATGATTTACTTCCACAATGGGGACAGACTATCTTCTCGTTATTCCTTTGCAGTATCTCAAAACTTTTTCACATTTACTACATTTGTATTCGTATAACGGCATAGCTGTTTTTCCTCCTATAATAGTACTAAAATAACAAATAATCAATATAATGTCAAGGTGATAGCGGTGTTTGCCTGATACAGAAAGGGGGCAGGTGGAAAAGGCTACTTATATGTAAGTTCCTCTTCTTCGAATGCAAGCTTGCTCTGTTCATATTTTTCGCTTGTGTCTTCCAGCTCTTTGTATAGTGTGTCAGTTTGAGTGCGTGTTTGCTTAAGTGATTTAGACAATTTTGAAATAGCGTTTCCATCTTGTTCATGGGATGCCTTAATCAAAGCCTGCGTATCGTTATGAAGCTGTTGTTCAAGTTCCACTATAGTTCTTTCAATCTCCTTGATTTTCTGTTGGTAGGGGGTCAGGGTTTTTGAACGTCTGGCAATAAACTCGGCACGAACTTTTCTTTTGTCTTTCATGCTAAGGCTTTTCTTTGGTTTCTCCTGTTGTCCTGATGATTGTTTTTTGATTGTAATACCTTCCTGATCGTCCCAGCCAATCAGATCAAGGAATTGAGAGTACGTTCCATAGAAAGGAAATACTCTATCATGGTGGAATACGATTAACTTGTTTGCAACCCTGTGGAGAATATGTTCGTTATGTGTAACCATAAGTACTGCACCGGCAAAGTCGTCAATAGCGTCCATCATGGCTTCACATGATTGCATATCAAGGTGGTGAGTTGGTTCGTCAAGCAAAAGAAGATTGGCTGGTGTTACGAGTAACTTTCCCAACAGTGTTCTGCATTTTTCACCACCTGATAATACCTCTATTTTCTTAAGAGCGCTGTCTCCGGAGAACATCATTGCACCACAGATGTCACGAACTCTTTTCCTGTCTATGCTTGAGACACCGGAGGATATTTCCTCTTCAACCGAGAGAACATTGTTAAGGTTTGCAGTATTGGCCTGCTCATAATATCCGATTTTCGTTGTGGGTGATTTCTGACCTTTCCTACCTCTGGAGACATGATTCCCGGCTAACAGCTTCAGCAGGGTTGTCTTGCCTTTTCCATTCTTGCCTATAATGCATATCTTGTCATTACTCTCTACGCTAAAGCTAAGGTGGTCTATCAGTGGTGAATGCATACCGTTATATGAGAAAGTAATATCCTGTGCTTCCTGAAAACATTTGGCAGGGAATGAAGCAGCATTGAATGAGAATGAGAGTGTGGTTATTTTCTCGAGTTTCTTCAGTACTTCCTGTTTTTCAAGGGACTTTATACGTGACTGTACCAGACTGGCATGCCGTGCCTTGGCCCTGAAACTGTTATGAATTGTTCCGCCTGCTTGCGCTTCTTTTCATCGTTGAGGCGCTGCTTCTCATGTACTTCATCTTCCATTGAAACCTGGTCATAATAATCCTGTGTGGTTCCTGCAATTTTTTTGATTTTATAACGATGAATACCCATGATGTGCGTGGCGACGCTGTCCATAAATCCTCTGTCATGACTTATGATGATAATTTCATTCTTCCAGTTATTCAGGAAATTAGTCAACCAGCGTATAGAAACAATGTCCAGGAAATTTGTCGGTTCATCAAGCAGAAGCAGGTTTGGGTCAGAAACCAGAACCTTCGTAAGGTTCAGCCTGATTTGGAAGCCTCCTGAAAATTCTGCAGGATCGCGGTTGAAATCGTCCTCGGAAAAACCCAAACCCGAAAGGACTCTTTTCACCTTCCAGTCATCCGCCTTCTGGTTATCAGGAAGACCACAACAACCTTCCTCCAGCACAGTCGGCCTGGAGAAATTAATGTGTTGGTTCAAATATCCTATACGGTAATTATTTGGGATTGCAATTATACCCTCATCGCATTCCTCCTGTCCTATGAGCAAGCGAAATAAAGTAGTCTTACCGTGGCCATTCCGGCCTACCAGGCCAATTCGCTCACGTGGGCTGAGGTTGAAAGATATCTTATCAAAGACAACCTGATCGGTATATTGCTTGCTTAAGTATTGCACTGAAATCATAATTTAATACCTATGAAATACTCATTGATCCTTTTTGGATCTTGATAGTGATTTATCGGTTATTTCACCCCAATTATTTTTAAAGTTTATGTCTTTTATACTGCTCCCCGTTAAGAAACACCGTGTAAATTAGGAGTAAATTTCCTAAAAATACACAGCAGAAAGGGGGCATTATGAAATATCGTAAATGGGATCCAGAAACCAAAGCAAAGATTGTTCTGGAGGGACTCCAGAACAATCAACCACTCTCAGCAGTCAGGACGGAGCATGTGTCTTCTCTTGCTGCTGTTAAAGCGTGGTAAATTTCTGATCGGATCTTCTCACTGTTAATACGGGGCATGGGGCCTTTCTTACAACCTTTTCAGATACACTGCCCATCATCATGTGTGTGATACCGGTTCTTCCGTGTGAACCTAACACTATCATGTCAATATCGTTCTTTTTTGCGGTACTTATAATCTCTACAAAAGGTATACCCTGAACTACAAGGGCTTCTACATCCATGTCATCCCTTATTTCTTCCGGTATACAATCAAGGAGTTTTGTTTTTAGTTGTTTCAGTGTTTCATCGTCAGGTATTTGCGGTGTCATTGCATTGATACTCTCATCAAAAGCGCGTATATCAATTACGTGCAGTAGATACAATTTCGAGTTATCTTTCATTGCAAATGATACAGCATATTTCAGTGCCTCTTTTGAACAATCTGAGTGATCAACAGGACAAAGTATGTTTTTAATGTTTATCATTGTGCTCCTCCAAATCTGCTCTAACTACATTGTACAAAGGTTCGCCTTGCTTTGGTGATTGCCGCGTAAAGTAACATTAATAAAAAGAGGTTTATCTGCATAGTAATACCGGGCAGGTTACTTTTCTCATAAGTTGTACGGTGGTATTCCCAAGGATTAATTCTCTTATCTTGGAATGACCGTAGGCGCCAATTACCAATAAATCATACGAGGCTTCCCTGCAGAAATCCAAAATCTCACTTACTGCCTCACCACCTTTAAGAACCTTGTCATACGTAATGTTGTAATCTTTCAGGTTTTCAGCTGCTTGAGAAAGAATATCTTCACCTGACTTATTATCATCAGATACTGTAACAACTGTTAGAGGAAGTTTCATTTGTTGCGCAATATCCGCACCTGCAATTAAAGCCTTGGTCGAGAAAGAACTGGCGTCACATGCAACCAGTATTTTTGTAATCTGCTTATATTCTTCAGGAGTTACCAATACGGGCTTGTGTGTCTGCCTTACGACAGATTCCAGGTTTGAACCCAAGAAAGCATCACGCCAGAATGCATGCTCACCTGCCATGCCCATTGATATCATATCGCATCTTTTGGCCGACTCGAATATCTCCTTGCTTACAACGCCTTCTTTTATTGTGCGTGTACAAGGAATACTCGCAGAGTCACATTTTCCTTCTAATTCATCCAGGGCAGCCCCGCATGTATCCTCCAGAAATTTTCTTACATTCTGCTGAAAATCACCATACGGAACCATGCCGCCTATGCTGGTGCCCAGATCTCTCATGAATGGCCCGGCAAGTTTCTTTACATCAATTATTGAAATACCGGTTATCTCCGAGTCAAATGACCTCGACAGTTCGATTGCATAATCAACAGCCACAAGGCTTGTGTCCGAACCATCAACTGGTACTAGTATTGATTTAAACATCGTGGTGGTACTCCCTTCTTAATAAGAAACAAATTAATTATCTTCTATTATTAATGCTACTACACTATATATTTAAAGTCTATATATAAATTATCCTTATTATTTAACCGTATCCTCCAAAAGATACGTCTGGCAGAGAAGGTATAGAGAACAGCTAAAATATAGAGCGAAGCCAAAGCTGCGCTCTGTCATATTTAAGTGAATTAACAGGATTTCTGAGAATCTTTTTTGACCTGTTATCTTGTCTAATATTTATAAAACCCTTTTAGAAATAAATCTGATATTGTGTGAGAAAGACATTCTCATCATTATCCCCAAAGAATGATCCGCTCAACTCTTCCTCCCTGTGTATGTAGTTAATTTGAAGCTTGTGATCCCGACCTTTAAGGAAATAATTTAAGCCTGCGGTGTAAAAACGTCTATTATCTACTAATCCAAGTGTGCCACCCTCAGGATGATTTCTGCCATAATCTATCAATTCGTATCTTCCGGCTATTTCGAGCTTTTCAGGTATTACAAAGTAACCTCCCTGAACAAAAAAGCCCTGGTCGTTAAGTGTTTCTTTCGCACCTACAACTCCAGAACCGACAATGCCACCGCCACCGTCATTGCCAGGGCCAAAGAATGTTATGGTGCCAGCATCTGCCACTACATGAGTGTCTAATACCTTTCGCTTTCTATTGTGATACTCACCTACCAGAGATAGCCCCCTGTATTTGAACCCGAATTCACCTAAAAGCTGTGTTTGGTCTATTTCACTTTCGCCACTATCTGATTCGTTTTGACCAATCTGCTCAAATCCAATGCCGCCAGCAATATGCATCTTAAAGGATTCAGTATACTCAAGGTCAGATTCCAGGTAGCTTACGTAAGGACCAAATGGGTAATACGAAGCCCTTGCCATGTAAAGCATGGTATTGATGGTATTATCATCGGACCTAATCGTAGGATTATATACGCCAGCCAGATAATCAATCTTGCCATCAAGTATTTTCTCGCTGTGAATGGCTACTCCCCGTTTACGTTCATCACCCTGAAATCTGAATTCGGCACCAGTTGCAGATCTGTCTATCATCTGTTGAGCACTGCTTGATGTGAGAAACTGCCTGGTAAATACAGTACGCTGTCCTGCCAATATATTTGCCCATGGGATATGTTTAAATTCTACGTATGCGTCACGTAGATCAACGTCATCCGTAGAAGAGTCCCACTCTATTTTATACTTAACATTCTTGCCATAAGCATTGCCGGATATCTTGGTCCTTATGCGGCGAAAATCAAATGTGCTCTCATCCTCCTCCGGGGAGCCATCTGTACCTATATCTCTGTCAGTATATTGATACTTATATTGCATCCTGTTTCTTAATTTGGCAGAGAACTTATCATCCAGGGTTTTAAAATAAAATCCTTTATTATAGCCCATTTCCAGATTAGGGCTTAAACCAGCCTTTACCATCTTTTCTCTGGTATTATCTTTTGTCAGGTAATCATCAATTACTTGTTCGATTTTATTCTCTTCTATCTTAGATACGGAGGCATAAGCGACAGTTTCTTTTGATTCTATCTTTTCTTTTAAGACATTAATCATTTCCTGCTTGTTTCTTTATTGTTTCCTCCATTAATTCTAATTGTTTCTTGAAATCTGAAAGGTCAGAATTCTGGCTACCCTGTGCATTACTCGCCAGAACTATGCCAGGCTGGAAGGTAAACGAAATACTGACACAAAGAAGAAAGATAAGAATTGATAAAGTTGTTAAATTAAAATTCCTCATTTCAACACCTCCTTTTGTAAATTTATAGTTTTATTATGAATTGTTTGAACGGTCTCACATTGTGGTAGTCCCAGATTACATTCTTTAAATATAAAGTATGTTTTTTTGCAGATTGAGACAAGCATAAGCATCAGGGGAACCTCAATCAAAACTCCAACGACCGTAGCTAATGCTGCACCCGAAGAGAGGCCAAACAGCATTACTGACGTTGCAATTGCAACTTCAAAGTGATTGGATGCGCCAATCATGGCAAAAGGTGCAGCATCTTGATAAGAGAGTCTTAGAAATCTAGCCAGAACAAAGTAGCCGAGACCAAAAATGAAAATTGTCTGGATAAAAAGCGGGATTGAAATCCACAATATTGTAAGTGGATTTCTTGTTATAATTTCACCCTTAAGAGAGAATAAGAGTACCAATGTAGTTAAAAGTGCAATTATGCTGACTGGCGTGAGCCAATGCAAGAACTTTTCATTAAACCATTCATGTCCTTTAAATTTTATTATCAATTTACGTGAAAAATATCCGGTAACAAGGGGCAAAGCTACGTAAATTGCCACAGAAAACAGTATAGTCTGCCATGGTATAGGCATGGCATTTATCCCCAACAAAAAGCCTCCAAGTGGTGCATAGAGCACAAGCATCATTAAGGAGTTTATGGCAACCATTACGATGGTAAGTCCATCATTGCCTTTTGCCAGGTAGTTCCACATCAATACCATTGCCGTACAGGGAGCAATACCCAGAAGAATAGTCCCAGCGATGTAGCTTCTCCATAATTCAACTTCCTGACCGTTTTTGAGGATCTCAGTCCCGGGCAGGAAATCCTTAAACAGGTAACCCAGGAAAAACCAGGCAATAAGGAACATGGTAAAAGGTTTTATTGCCCAGTTAATAAAGAGAGTCATTCCGACCGGCTTAGGAGTCTTTGCAGCTTTTAATACTTCTGCAAAATCTATCTTTACCATAATTGGATACATCATGAAAAACAGGCACACGGCAATGGGGATGGATACCTGATATATTGAAAGAGAGTCCAGTTTGTTGGCGAGTTCAGGCATTTTCTTGCCCAGTCCAATACCTACACCTATGCAAAGCAAGCCCCAGAGGGTTAAGTATCTCTCAAAGCCGGATAATTTTCTTTCGTTCATTATTTTGCTTTAACCTGCGTGATGGGTTTATGGCAATTCTACGTAAGTTGCGCAACATGCCCGTTCTCTGTAGTACTACGAAGGATGGAAAGGTTGCGGTTACGTAAATCGTTTAGCAAGGTTTATCTGCTTGAGTTGCTTCCTGTAATAAAAACAAATTGATGATTTTCTTTGCTTCATTCCATTTCTTTAGATCGATACAGTAGCAAACTCTTGGACCAACTATGTCTCCTTTTATTAGTCCTGCATTTTTCAGTTCTTTCAAGTGTTGGGATACCGTAGATTGTGACAGGGGGAGTTCATTTACAACTTCACTGCAGATACACAATTTTTTTTTGATCAAAAAATTGATAATGGCGATTCGTGCAGGGTGGGCTAATGCCTTGCAAAGCTCTGCAATTTTTTGTTCTTTGATATTAAATTCATTAGATTTTGTTGTAGCCATAATGTTAATCCTATATCGCAAATATACGATTTAACACAATAAAGTCAATATAAATTTTAAAAAATATTTTTTTTGCAATAAAAAGAAATTCTTGTGAAATGTATACTATAAGAGAAGGTACTGATTACAGGCAAGGAAGGATTACTTTCCATCTTTATTTCCTTAAGCCATAGTGACGAGCAATTCGTTCAGGAATATCTTTGATAAGTGCCTTAATTGTTACTGGAATTAATTTTATTTGGAATATAGGATTAAACGCCTGTATCAATTATTTTATGATATGGAGCATCTCCTGTGACCATATTCCAGAGAAGTGCGTTGAGATGGTTTGCAATCCACGAGCCCCTTTTGTCTTTCAACGTATGACAGACGTGCTTTCACCAGCCAATTCTGTCT
>CAXGMX010000035.1:0-13004 GCA_964010955.1 uncultured bacterium | reverse complement strand
ACAGGTTTTCTCGTCTTCCCAGTCCACCCTTACCTCTGATATTTACTACTTCTATAGAATAATCGCTCTTTGCATAACCATACGACCGCTTATGGAGTTTATGAAAATCATCGATAAAACTCTTTTTAAATGGCAAATTTAGTTCGTGAGCCTGTCCCATGTATCTCATATCTACGGAATTTTCTATTTTAATCCTGTTCTTACCTATGCCCTCTGAAAGAACATCCTTCATACCTTTTGATTCTAACGAATTAAACAATTTCACAAGTTCCCTGTATCCGCTTTCTTTTACTTTTAACAGTACGCTCCTTGAGTAGTCTTTAACAATATCCGCAACCGTCATACCCAATGCAGACAGCACTCCGGCATTCTTAGGTACAAGAACCTTCTTCATTGAAAGACGACCTGCCAACTCACATGCATGAAGTCCTCCCGCGCCACCAAAAGAGACCAGTGCATAATCTCTTACATCAAATCCTTTCTCAACTGAAATTACCTTTATGGCCCTTTCCATGTTCGCATTTGCAACATCTATAATCCCTTCCGCAGCCCTTACGGGAGTCATACCCAATTTCTTTGCAAGGACTTTCATAAATTTGGACACCATGTCGGTTTTAAGTCTCATCCTTCCGCCAAGAAAATGTTCAGGGCTGATTCTTCCCAGAAACAGATTAGCATCAGTAACTGTTATTTTCTTCCCCTTGCCATAGCAGACAGGTCCCGGATCTGCACCTGCACTCTGCGGCCCTACCCTGAGAGCACCGCCGGGATCAACGTATGCGAGAGACCCGCCTCCTGCTCCTACTGTATTCATGTCAATAACAGGTATCTTTATGGGCATACCGCTGACAACTGTCTGTGTAGTAAGACGAATATCACCATCACATAGAGAAACATCTGTAGATGTTCCGCCCATGTCAAATGATATAATCTTCTTTATACCAGTAAGCTTTGCTATTTCTGACGCCCCGATTACACCCCCTGCAGGGCCTGAAAGAATGCAGTTAACGGCCTTTCCTTTTGCATTCCCGGTAGAAATACTACCACCATTGGACTGCATTATACTTATATTGTTTGTCCCCAGACCGTCTTCCAGCGAGGTTATATATCTTGACATAACTGGTGAAACGTATGCATTAACTACAGTAGTACTAAACCTCTCGTATTCACGATATTCAGGTAATATCCTGCAGGAAGCAGAGACATGTATCCCTGATTGCTGCAGCCCATTCATCACAGCCTCTTCATTTACAGGGTTTTTGTAAGAAAAAAGAAAACACACTGCAGCAGACTCTATCCCCTGCCTTCTTAATTTAGTACTAATCTTCTTTAAATCACTCTTCTTTATTCCGGACACAACTTCACCCGTTGCAGTAACCCTCTCCTTTACTCCCCATCTGAGTTCTTGCGATACCAGAGGTGATTCACAGCAAATAAAGAGGTCGTAAAGCGAACTTCTTGCCTGCCGGCCAATTTCAATCACGTCCTCATATCCATTCGTAGTAATCAAGGCGACCTTTGCCCCTTTTCTCTCAAGCAGTGTGTTTGTTGCAACGGTAGAACCGTGTATTACACTTGTTTGCTTTTTTGGCACACCAAGGTATCTGATCCCATTAAAGACAGCCTCGGCAGGATTGTGCGGTGTGGATAAAACCTTATGTACCTTTAATTCTTTTCCGTCAAACAGCACAAAATCTGTAAAAGTACCTCCAATATCAACCCCTAAAACTATCAACACTACATCTCCCTACGATTTATTTGAACATAGAAAAGATTTTCTTAAATGTACCGTTTTTAATATTTGAAAGAAGTTTTTCGATACTGATCCTCAGCTTTTCTTCATCGGATGTCTTTATGGTTATCCTGATTTCATCTCCCTCAAAATACCTGGAGTGGTTAACGCGAACATCATTATCCAGCCCCAGTTCCCTGCAGAAATTATCAAACTCGTCCTCCTTCTTACTAATGACAGGATAACGCATGGTCTTTATTAATCTATAGATACTCTCTCCTCTTTGCCTCTTATTGGATTTATTGTCTGAGATAATATGAGTGATTTCTTTTGAAGATAGCAATTCAACCATTCCTGTTTGTTTTATCTGCTTAAGGTCGAGCAGGCTTCTAATTGTTTCTTTTGCCTCATTAACGTTAGTACTTGCTTCTCTAAAGAGAACTCTCCACACAATATCCCTCTCAATACCATCAAGTGTAATAAGCAGAAAGGCTTTTTCCGGTTCCAGTTCATCATCGGCTACAGATTCCTTTATTTCAGTATCAAGGGTTAAAATGTCAATATATTTATCTATAATGTTCTTATTAGGCGGGACGCCAAGGAGTGGAGCTATTTCAGATATCAATCTATCGCAAGAATAACCTATCTCCAGAAACTTCTTTAAAACGACTGCCTTTTCAATTTCATTAAACCCTCTTGAAGATAAATTATCATGAAGGGATAACAACATTATCTCTTCGTCATTTATCCCCTCTACAACCTTTGCTTCAATACTCTCGTACCCCAATTTCTGACAAACCTTGATACGCTGATAACCGCATACAATAGTATATACTCCATCGGCATCCCGGTTTTTCATTAATGTTACCGGATTAATTAATCCCACATCTTTTATCGAATTCACTAATGCATTCGAATCGTGTCGATAATTAAACAGATACCTGTCGTGATCTTCTGAAGACAAGTCTATATTATTTAGAGAAACCTGAATTATTTTCATTTTACTGTTGATGATGAATAATGGATCACATTCCAACGAAGCTTCTCTTGACAGGAAAAGCTGTTATAGCACCAGCTGAAGATTAGAAACCGCTTTGACGACAATTCACAATTGCTGTAATCTTTCAAAGAAATCCGGAAATGTCTTCTCAACACACTCAGGATCTTTTATCTTAATCCCTTTAACCCTTAAACCTATGAGGGCAAAGCTCATCGCCATACGATGGTCATTGTATGTTGATATTTCAGCAGAATGTGGAGGTGATGGATTAATCTCCAGGCCGTCCTCAAACTCCCTTACTTCTACACCGACTTCTTTCAGTTCGTTAACAATAGCCGTAATACGGTCTGTCTCCTTGTAGCGGAGGTTGCGAACATTCCTTATGCGCGTATTCCCCTCTGCAAAGACCGCAACAGATGCAAGGGTCTGCACGACATCAGGAGTATCATTCATGTCCACATCTACTCCCCTTAATGCCCCCCCTTCAACTTCCAGCCAGTCCGATGACTTTCTTACACTACACCCCATTTCTTTCAGGATATCAACGAATTTTACATCACCCTGCAGTGAATTTTCACCTAGACCTTCAACCCTGACCCTGCCGCCTGCTATAGCAGCAGCAGCAAAGAAATATGAGGCACCTGATGCGTCAGGCTCTACAATATATTCACAACCTTTATAATTCTGGCCTGACTTAACAGAAAATTCTCTATACGAATCCCTTTCAACATCTACCCCAAACTTGTTCATAACATCTATAGTCATATCTACGTAATTCTTTGAAACAAGGTCATCGATTACTACAATACTTACATCACCTGATGCATAAGGTGCAGCCAAAAGGATAGCGCTGATATACTGACTGCTGATATCACCCGGTATCTCGATTCTTCCACCCGTTAATCCGTTGGCATTTATCAGAACCGGTGGACATCCTGTACCATCTATTGAAACCACATTAGCACCAAGCCAGTTTAAGGCATCAATCAATTGCTGTATGGGCCTCTTCCTCATTCGTTCAATACCATCGATCTCATATTGCCCCTTACCAAGAGCCAAGGCCGCCGTCATAAAGCGTACGACCGTTCCTGCATTACCCGCAAATAGCCTCACCCTTTGTATCGGTATCGTCCCCTCACAACCATTTACGATTAAGGCATTTTCCTCCGGAACACTCCCGACGTCTATACCAATTTCACCAAGACACGAAATCATAATGCGGGTATCTTCACTCAATAAGGGATTCTTGATTACTGACTCACCTGTAGCAAGGGAAGCCGTCATTAAGGCACGATTAGTGTAACTTTTCGACCCCGGCACCCTGACCGTGGCATTTACTTTATCAACTGATTTTATTTCTATCATTTTATAGTTATCCTCTCACCAAGAGGATTATAGACTGACATCAACTTTTCATCAAGGACAAATGCGCAAACAGTACAATTGAGACGGCAAAGTCAAGGATTAAAAAAGATTAAAAGTATTGACAACGAAAATGATTTATGAGACAAATAGATTTCAAAAAAATTCACTTAATTTCTATTATTTTCTATTTATATTCTAAAAAGGAGTGGTTTGTTGAAAGAGCAAAGTAAATATATTATTGGTACAAGAGGCAGCAAATTGGCCCTAATTCAGGCCAACTGGATAAAGTCGCAACTGGAAGATTTTAACGAGGAAACTGAATTCTCTATCGAAATAATTAAGACAACGGGCGACAACATAACCGACGTGCCCCTGTCAAAGATTGGAAACATAGGGCTGTTCACAAAGGAGCTGGAAAATGCCCTTATTGATAAAAAAGTTGATCTGGTTGTCCACAGCGCTAAAGATATGCCCACAGAAATCCCTGAGCGTCTTGAAATTGGTGCGGTTACAAAACGTGAAGACCCGCACGACGTTCTAATCAGCAAAGATCATGTTTCACTGAAAAACCTTCCTCAAAATGCAAAGCTTGGCACAAGCAGTTTAAGGCGCAGGTCACAAGTCCTTGCCGTCAGGCCTGACCTTGAGATAGTTGATTTAAGAGGTAATCTGGATACCAGATTAAATAAATTAGACTCAGGTGATCTTGATGCAATACTTGTAGCCAGGGCCGGCCTGATCAGGCTTGGCCTTGCTGACAAGGCAAGTGAGATAATACCGTATGACATAATGCTTCCCGCAGTAGGCCAGGGAGCGCTGTGCATAGAGGTTCGGGAAAATGATGAAAAGGTCAAAAGGATAATAAGAAAATTAATTGACTATAATTCCATGTTTGAAGTAAAGGCAGAGAGAGCCCTTCTTGGTAGACTCCAGGGAGGATGCCAGATTCCAATAGGCGCTCACGCAGAAGTCATATATCCATCCAATCTGAAGATGGAAGCGGTTGTGTGTTCGCTCGATGGAACCACCGTCATCAGAGACACTATTGATGGTAAGGTAGATGATTTTTCTACTATGGGGATTGAGCTTGCAAGTAAGCTATTAGGAAGGGGAGGACTACAGATACTGGAAGATATAAGGACAACTCTGGGAGAGGAATAAGTTCAAAGGCTTGCCAGACTACACCAGGTATGGGGTATGGCAAGAACTATAACAACCCTAGATTTCAATGATTAACGGAACTTCATCACAGTCCGGAAATTTGTAACACTTTACACATTCTGACCAGATCTTGTGAGGCAGAAGTTCTTTGTCGACTCGCTTAAAGCCCATACGCTCAAAAAACTCCGGGATATAAGTCAGGACAACCAACCTGTTTATGCCAAGTACTTTTCCTTCTTCAAGGCACTTTTGTATAAGCTGTTTACCGATCCCTCTCTTTTGATAGTCTTCTTCAACCGCTATTGATTTAATCTCTGCCAGATCTTTCCAGAAAATATGTAATGCCGCACATCCTACAACACTGCCGTTCTCGATGTATACATAGTAATCACGAATATTCTCATACAACTCACTCAACGGCCTTGCCAGCATCAGGTCTTTCTGAGCAAAGTGATTTACTAATTTATTCATCTGCTCTGCATCGTTTATGTGTGCGCCTCTTAACATTAGAAATTTACCTCTTTTGTAAAACTAATTCTTTCATGCTATAATGCATGCAACTTGATACCTGTATATTTAGAATCGCATCTTAATATTTTAGTTAATATTTAGCAAATTATTTATATTGAAGGATTAAAGAATTAAGAGATTGAGGAATTTAAGGATTTACGAATGACGATTGACTAATGACTTTTTAACGCACCCGCCTATCAAACTGGCGGGCAGGGAGCTCGCAGAGAAAAACTGAGGTTAAAAACAAAAGACACGAATTTCACGGATTTGCACTAATTCAGGAATTTTATCCGGATACGAATTACATTAATGATCAAACCCATTACAACATTTGAAAATCACGTTTTACGCCCGGCCATCCACACAATAAAGATGGCCTTACTGCTGACGCTGGCCGCACTCTGTATTCTGCCTGCATATGCCCGGGGATATTTGTTAACCGATGTGGAAACAGAAGCTCTTATGCTTAATAAACAGGACCGATATTCTGAAGCGGTGAGTACCGCTAAAGAATCAGTGAAAATTGCTGAGGATACATTTGGTGCTGATCATCCCAGGTTGGCCAGAGCCATGAGCGTTCTGGGATTGATCTACTTTTCTCAAGAAAAATATTCTGATGCAGAGTCTGTTTACCTGCAAGCGCTGAAAATAGATGAAAATGCGCTTGTTAAAGATCATCCGGATCTTGCAACTGATCTTGATAATCTGGCGTTACTCTACCAGGCACAGGGCAGATACGCAGAATGTATACCTCTGTACAAGCGGGTACTGAAGATCAGGGAAAAGGCCTTTGGCCTCGACAAGCCTATTGTTGTAACATCCAGGAACAGGCTGGGATCACTTTATTTCTCACAGAAGATGTATGATGAGGCAATACCCCTCTTCAAACAAACACTGGCTATACAGGAAAAAACATCCGGGCCAGACCGGGACAGTATAGTAGAAACTCTGAATATTCTTGCCCTGGCTTATCACGCTCAAGGCAAATATGATAAGGTAGAGCCTCTTCTCAAAAGGGCGCTGGCAATGAGCGAGAAGAAACATGGACAATTCCATCCTGAATATGCTACTTCCCTCAATAACCTGGCAGGGCTCTATAAAGCACAGGGCAAATATTCCAAATCGCTTCAGCTTTACAAACGTGCACTGGAAATCAGGGAGAGAACCCTCGGGCCGGACCATCCGGATGTTGCTAAATCCCTGAGCAATATGGGAACCCTCTACTTCTCAAAGGCCAGATTTGGCGAGGCTGAACGGCTATATAAAAGGGCGTTGTCAATAAATGAGAAAGCCCTTAAGCCCGGCCACCCTGATATGGCCACACTGCTGAACAACCTTGTTGTACTTTACAATACTCAGGGCAAACGCGCCAGGGCCCAGCACTATCATAAACGCCTGATGTCTACATGGGACAGCGCACTTAAACCTGAATCGTCGGATACCTCACCTGCCACACAGGGCACAACACAAAAAGAGAAACCCTATAGCGGACGCGTCTACGCTTCAAAGTTTTCCCGTTCATTTCATCGGCGAGATTGTGTAGAGCTAACCGGTAAAGAGGAAGAGATAATAGACTTTAAATCCAGGAAACATGCAATGCGGGACGGGGCAATACCATGTAAGATATGTAAACCATGATTCTTGTGATTTTAGATTGAATATTGAAGATTGAGGTAGATGCAGATAAAAGACAGATATAAAAAATTCAACGCTCCCCGGACAAAAAGCGCCGAGGACAAGGAGATCGCAGAGAATGCAAAGGAAAGCCGAAGTGATAAAAGAATATTTATCGGTTAAATATTATGTCTGAGAAACAAACACATGCTGTCACCGGAGCTTATGGATATTCCGGCAAATACATAGCACGGAGATTACTCGGCAAACGTTATCGCGTAATCACCCTGACAAACTCTATGCATCGAAGCAACCCTTTTGGAAAAAAGGTACGGGCATATCCCTTCAATTTTGATAACCCCCATAAATTGACACAATCGCTGAAAGGCGTAAGTGTTCTATACAACACCTATTGGGTCAGATTCAACCACAAGATGTTTGCCCAGGCCGATGCAGTGAGAAACACTATTACACTATTTAATACTGTCAAAGGAGGCAGGAGTAAGAAAGATAATCCACATCAGCATAACTAATCCATCGGAGGATTCACATTTAGAATACTTCAGAGGAAAGGCAAAATTGGAGGCCTTAATTGACACCGGCCTCTCATACTCGATCATCAGGCCGACAGTACTCTTTGGAAAGGAAGACATTCTTATTAACAACATCGCATGGGCCCTGCATAAACTACCGGTATTCGCAGTGTTTGGAGATGGACAGTATCGCCTTCAACCAATCTACGTTGATAACCTTGCTGAACTAGCAGTTAAACATGGAGAGAAGAAAGAGAACTCCATTATTAATGCAATCGGGCCGGAAACTTTCACTTACAAAGAACTCATTCAAACAATCGGCAGGATTATTGGCAGGAGAAAGCCCATCATCTCTGTACATCCAACATTAGTCTACATCGCAGGAAGGATTATAAGCCTGGTGGTTAATGATGTTCTTGTTACGCGGGAAGAGATCGAAGGGCTTATGTCCAATCTTCTCTGCGTCAGTACACCTCCAACCGGCAAGACGATGCTTACGGGCTGGATAGAAGAACATGCGAAATCTCTTGGCAAGCAATACACCAGCGAGTTGGCAAGAAGGATATACAGGGAAACTGAATATAAGAGTAATTAGTTGTTAAATAAAATTGGAAGTATCGAATAATGTTGAAACTTGGTAACCTTAAACTTGATGTACCATTTTTTCAGGCGCCTTTGAGCGGGTATTCGGACAGGGCTATGCGAGTGCTTGCCTGCAAGTACGGTGCACCTCTTACGTATACAGGCGTCATGCTCGACAAGATCGCTCTCTACAGGAAGGCTTTCGACAGCCTGTATGTACGGCCCGGGAAGGATGAAGGCCCGGTCGGTGCCCAGATCCTCGGTTCAGACCCTGAAACGATGGCGGTAGCGGCTGAATCATTTGCAAATATTGGATTCGACCTTATAGACCTGAATTTTGCCTGCCCTGCCCCGAAAGTACTCAGGCGTAACAGTGGAGGATATCTGCTGAAAGAGCCTGAGAAGGCTATCAAGATCCTTCAGTATGTAAGGGATTCCGTTTCGTGCCCTGTCACTATCAAGCTTCGTGCCGGGTTTGACAACAGTCAGGAGTCACTGGATAAGTTCTGGCAGATATGCCAGGGAGCGGTTGCAGAAGGAGTTGATGCGATAATCATCCACGGCAGACCCGTAAAAAAACTGTACCGTGACATCAGCAACTGGGAAATTATATCAGAGGTAAAACGCGAGTTTCCACAGGCAACTATCATTGGCAGCGGTGACCTGATGGACGCCGAGACCGTAGTCAAGCGCCTGAAGACCAGCGGCCTCGATGGAGTGATCATTGCAAGAGGCGCTATCGGTAATCCATGGATTTTCAGAGAGACACGTGCGTTGTGCGGAGGCAAGCCAAAACCGGAAGGCCCCGGCCTGACCGAACAGGGAGAAGTGTACCTGAAGCACTACGAGTTGATAGCAGAAATGCTCCCTATGAAAAAGAGCGTAAGATATTTCCGCAAATTCGCAGTTGGATACAGCAAACATCATCCGGAACGTAAAAAAGTTCAGGCAGATCTAATAGCCGCAAAGACCAGAGAAGAACTTTACGCTGCTGTTAAGGAATGGTACGGTATCGGCTAATACAAGGTATAAGCTGCCTCAACCTGAACAGTATGCTATCAAAATATGTATAGAGTGGAAATCAGGAAAAATGTTGAAACCACACATAAATTGAAAGATTAACCTGCCTTAATTTCAATCTGGCTCTGTGTGAGAAAAATTCAACCGACGTTGTTATATTCCCTTACCCGGAAACGAACGCCCAGTTCTTCGGCTATCTTCCTGCAAGCCTCAACGTCAATTCCCGGCATACCAACTATGGAAACCATTACATCAGGGATATTGTCTTTTGCTTTCCTGATGAAAGAAATTAATGATGGGTACGCTTTCCCATCAAATTCCGAATTACAGAACTCCTGGTATTCTTCCTCAATACTTGTATTAAGGCTGATACAGATTGTGTCTACCAAACCTTTAAGCTCCTCACAAATAGACCTGCCATTAATCAAATCTCCAAGACCATTTGTGTCGAGCCTCACCTTGGCACCTTTATCTTTTAAATATCCGGCAACTGCCGTCAACACGTCCATGCGTTCAGTAGGTTCACCAAAACCGCAGAATACCACTTCATCATAACCTGACGGGTCTCCAATGGCGTCTATCAACTCTTCAACAGTCGGATCTTGCGCCAGGCCGAGATAATGTCCCTTTACGTATGGGGCTGTCTCTCTTGAGCAGAATACACATCTGTTGGAACACCGGCTTGTTATATTCAGGTATAGAGAGTTCCTGATAACGTACGCAATTTCGCCTCTGGTACTAACCTGCCCGATACCAAACAATTTCTTTGCACTGAGAGTAGTAATCCTCTTAATATCTTCGACTGATAATTTATACAGTTCTGCAAGAACCGGAATAGTGTATTGAAGATAGGAAGGTTCGTTGCGTTTACCTCTTTTTGGCTGTGGCGCCAGAAATGGACAGTCTGTTTCCAGGAGCAGCCTTTCAACCGGAACGGCTTTCAGGGCTTCTCTTAAATTATCAGCCTTGGGAAAAGTTACAGGCCCTGCAAATGAAACATGGAATCCAAGTTTCAGGAACTCCTCTGCATCTTCCCCGGTACCAGCGAAACAGTGAACAACGCCCTTTATTTTGCCATTATATTCACGAACGATTTCAAGGCAATCACCGCTTGCTTCACGGTTATGAATTATAACCGGCAGGTTGTGCCTTTGTGCCAATTCTATGTGCCGGTGGAACAGGTGCTTCTGGTCTTCCTGCTTACTGCGGTCACGATAGTAATCAAGCCCTGTCTCGCCAATTGCAACGACCTTGTCTCCGCTTGCCAACGCCTCCAACCCGGACCACTCCTCACCGGAAACCTTCGAGGCCTCATTAGGATGTATGCCTATACTTGCATAAATCTGTTCGTATTGTTTTTGCCAGTCCGATAGACTTGGTGCTGGAGGCAACAGTTGTTCCGACGTTGATCATGTATTCAACACCGGCCTCTCCCGCACGTCCTATTACTTCATCAATATCGTCTTTGTAATCCGGAAAATCCAGATGTGCATGAGTGTCAATTATCATATCTGTCAAAATTATTACAATTAACTAATTTAAAAGTCAATAAAACAACAATCACACAAAGACACGGAGCCACAAAGTATAATGACGAAAAATGGAATTGGTAAAAAATAGCGAAAATGTTATTTAGAAGACTCCATCTGCCGTAAATGCGCTTTTGAACAATTCGATATCGGGTTGGTATCGTCTTCTTTAAACAAGATTGAAACAACGTCAAAACGATAATCAATGCCATCGATATGATTTATTGCCAGGTAGTTTAATGAAGTCCGGATGATCCTTTTCTTTTTCTTTCGTTACCGCCAGTTCCGGCGGGCCATAATTTTCTGCCCGACGGGTCTTTACCTCAACGAAGCTAATAGTACCCTTGTCGTAGGCTACAATATCAATTTCACCGTATTTGCTGACATAATTCCGCTTGAGTATTTTATATCCACTTTTTTTCAGGAACTTCCCAGCCAGGTTTTCGCCCTTTATGCAAAGCTCTCCAGGATTAAGTTTATTCTTTTGCATCCTTCTTTTTAGTAGCTTTGGCCTTGGCTTTCGGAGCTTTTGCAGCTTTTTCGGCCTTTGTAGCCGCTTTAGCTTTTCCAGACCTTTTTAGGCTTTGTTGTTTCTGTCGTATCGACCGGTTCATCATCAATCACAACAGGAGCTTTTTTCTAACACTACTTGTTTTCTTTTCTCTTCTGCGAATTTCTTTCAGTCGTGCACCCTTTCCTTTTCTATCACGTAAGAAATACAATTTGGCGCGTCTTGTTTTGTGACTCTTTTTCACTTTTACATCAGTTACGTTTGGAGAGTGTACCGGAAATATACGTTCTACACCCTCTCCCTGCACCACTCTTCTAACGGTAAATGTTTCCCTGGGCCCACTTCCTTTTCTTTTAATGACCATACCGTTAAATATTTGAATACGTTCCTTATCACCCTCTTTTGTTTTAACGTGCACGTCTACCAGATCACCAACATTAAACTGCGGCACTTTTGCTTTCATGCTCTCTTTCTCAACCACATCAATTATGTTCATGGTACCAACTCCTTTACGTAAAGTATTGTCTCTGTTATTTTGTTTTATCTTCCAGTAAATCCGGCCTTCTCTCCTGAGTTCTCGTAATGGCCTCTTTTGTTCTCCACTCTTCGATCTTTGTATGATGCCCTGATTTCAGGATTTCAGGAACTTTCATTCCCCTGAATTCAGCAGGCCTCGTATACTGTGGATATTCCAGATGCCTGTTTACAAACGACTCATCCTGTAATGAACTGTTTCCGCCTAATACTCCCGGAACCAATCTCACAACCGAATCTATTACAACCATTGCGGGTATTTCTCCACCCGTAAGTACATAATCACCTATGGAAATTTCACGCACATCTATTCCTGATCTTATTCTTTCATCAAATCCTTCATAATGTCCACAAATTATCATTAAACGAGCCTTTTTCGATAAATCATCAGCAATTTCCTGGTTAAGCGTTTCTCCCTGTGGTGTCAGCAATATCTTTGTTGATTCCACATCATCCTGAGCCTCCACAGCCTCAACTGCGTTAAAGACCGGTTCAGGTTTCATAACCATGCCGGCGCCCCCACCGTATGGTTTATCATCCACACACCTGTGCTTATCATTTGAGAAATCCCTGATATTGTGCAGGTGGAAATTCACAAGTTCTTTTTCGCCTGCAATCTTCATGATGCTTTCACCCAGTACATTGTGAAACATCTCAGGGAACAGTGTTAAGATATCTATTCTCATAATTTATATATAAATTCTGGATTCCTTGCGAAACTCCCTCTGCGCCTTTTGTCCGGGGAAGTAAGGTTAGCTCCCTTTCGGGAGGATTCCAAATCAAGTTTCAGGATTAAGACGCAACAAGTAAGTGGCTAAAGTAAGCCAAATTATTTTTTTATAGCTATTTCATTCTTTTTGAGAATGCTGGCTACTGTTTACGGTTGGTTGAGCGCCTACGCTAAGCCAGT
>CAXGMX010000034.1:0-13062 GCA_964010955.1 uncultured bacterium | reverse complement strand
AGAGTTTACCTGTTATTGTTGTAGGTTTATTTCCTATTTCTCTCCATAGCATAAACATTACCATCACTTGAGCCAAAATATATAGTCCTGTCTGGTCCAATCGTTGGCGAAGATCTTATTACACCACCGGTCTTAAAACTCCATAAATATGTTCCATCAGGACTTAATGCGTAAAGCTTTTTATCCCAGGACCCAAATAAATATTCCCGTCAGAATCAATTGCCGGAGATGATGTTATAACGCCATTAGTCTTGAAAGTCCATTTCAAAATCCCATCAGGATTAAGTGCATAAAGACTACCGTCATTGGAACCAATGTAAACATTGCCATCCTTGCTGACGGCCGGTGAGGAATCAATCCATTTTTTTGTCTGGAAATACCACTTTTGTTTACCATCAGGGTTTAAAGCATATAACCTGCCGTCATTACTTCCTTGATAAATCGTACCGTCAGGTCCAATTGCCGGCGATGATGTAATCTGACCTTTAGTTTTAGAATGCCACTTTAACTTACCATCAGGATTAAGTGCATATATGCGGCTGTCATTTGACCCGAAATATACAGTACCCTCATTGTCTATTGCAGGGGAAGAATCTATATACTTGCGGGTAGCAAAAGCCCACAGGATTTTTCCTGCAGGGCTTATCTTATACAGATAGTAATTATCTGAACCTATGAAAAGGTTGTCATTAGCTGAGATTACAGGTGATGAAGAAACCCTGCCTTTTATTTGAATTTTCCACTTAAGTTTGCCATCTAAGTCTAAGGCAAATATTTTTCCGTTCCAGGCGCATACATAGATGACATTTTCTGAGATTGCCGGAGTTGAGAATATCTTGCTTCCAACATCGTAAGACCACTTAAGTGTGCCATCAGGTTTAATTGCATAAAGTCTCTTGTCCTGAGAGCCTATGTATATTGTTCCGTCACGGCCAAGTACTGCAGAAGAATCCACAATATTCTCAGTATGAAAACTCCATTTAAGATTATTACTGTCCGGCCCTTGTAGTGTGCTTCGCCCTGTATGCAGGGAATCATGGCGGAAGACACTCCATGGTGTACTTAGCCCCTGTGCGCAAACAATATACACCTTAGAGTAAGTAATTGCCATAATAGCAATTACAATAAAGATTGTTTTAAAAGCTGAAGGCCTTCTACATTTAAACTGAGTTGTTTTGATTTGTGTCATTTGTTATAATTTTTAGAATGAATAGGCCATACTTCACAACAATCTTACTCTTCATGGTTGCAGTCTGTCAATTCATTATATGCGTTGAATTGCAGGGTGCAGAAACTATTCATGGTAACGATAAAGATTCTGATATAAATGTCTCTGCACAAGGCCCGACAATCTTTTTCGAGAAACCGGACTTTAATTTTGGGCAAATCCTTCATAACGGTATGCAGGGAAGCTTATAATGATCAGGATTATCAACCAATATTCAGTTTTTAAGACCTTAATCATAGTTTTTATGTTGCTGGTTTTATCAAATCAGAATAATGCCAGGCTTTATGGAGGTGAAACCGGTAAAAGCCTGAATGAAACATCTGAAACTACAATAAACATTATCTTTACCGGTGAGGAAAATGGCTATTTAGAACCCTGTGGTTGCTCTGAAAAAGAGCTTGGCGGACTTCCAAAGCGACATTCATTAATCAATCTTCTGCGAGAAAGAGATGAAAACTGGATTCTCTTAAGTCTTGGAGATCTCCCTGGCAAAGTCGGCAGGCAAGACGAAATTAAAATGGAAACGACACTTAAGGCATTAGACCAGATGGGTTATGTAGCGCATAATATTGGCGAAAAGGATATCAGCATGGGTATTGATTTGTTAGGCTATCTGTCCCAGATAAGTAGTGTTGATTTTATTTCAAGTAATATCGTTAATCTTAATCCACAGATTCTCAAAATAAAACCTTATATTGTCAAAGAGGTAAAGATAAAAGAGACAACGGTAAGGGTTGGTATTTTAGGCATTGTGTTGCCAGAACTTATTGATGATACCTATCAGGAGATAGAGGTTGTTGACCCCATTGAGTCGCTTAAACCTTTACTAAGCAAATTGAGTGATAAGACAGACCTCTTAATATTGCTTTCTCACGCGGAAATAGAGGATTCTATAAAGATTGCAGAAATCTATCCGGAATTAGACTTAATAATCTCAGGCCACAGGGTTGACAGTCCAGGCCTCTATCTTAAGAAAGTGAAAGATACATATGTAATTCCGGTAGGGGAAAAGGGTAAATATCTGGGAACAATTACTATGCCACCAAAATTCGGTAGGACAAATGAAGACAGGCCTTCTAATAGTAATTTGCCCTCTGTTGAAATTATATCATTAGATGAAAGATTTGGGGATTCACCTGAAATAAAGATGCTGTTAAAGATTTATCAGCAAAGGCTCAGGGATGAAGAGCTGTTAAAAAGTGTGTTTAAGGCTGATCCCCCATCAAACCTTACATATATAGGCAATGATGATTGTGCAGCTTGTCACAATAAAATTTTCAAGCACTGGGAAGACACAAGTCACGCCTCAGCATATGAGACTTTGTTGAAAGTTGAGCATGAATATGATCCTGAATGCATAGAGTGCCACACTACCGGCTTAAACTATTTTACAGGTTTCGTCACCATGGAATCGAACACCGGGATTGAAGGGGGTCGGGTTGTGAAAGCTGTCATGGACCCGGAAGCGCTCACAAAGAGACACAATCAAAAAATTATGGTAAGGTCGATGCGGATAGTTGTATAATCTGCCATGAAGATGAACACAGCCCAGGCTTCCAATTTAAGGATTATTGGCAGAAGATAATACATCCACCAGAAGACAAAAGTCGTAATTCCTACAACTAAGAAAAATAAGGTAAGTTTATTCTTATGTCTGAAAAAACATCTCAAATACTACCCGATCATCTTGAAAAATCAAAGATGCCTGAGTTGAGAAGGGAACCGGTTTCAGGACGTTGGGTAATAATTGCTTCAGAGAGAGCAGCAAGGCCAACGGATTTTCTGACCAACCATCAACCCGCAGAAAACAACTTCTGCCCTTTCTGCGAAGGTAATGAAGATAAGACACCACCGGAAATCATGGCGTATAGAGAAAATGGATCGAAAGCAGATTCCAAAGGCTGGAGGGTCAGGGTTGTGCCAAACAAGTTTCCGGCATTAAGGGCGGAAGGAGAACAAAACATACATGGAGAAGGTATATATGAAAAGATGAATGGTATCGGAATACATGAAGTCATAATTGAGAGTCCCAGACATGTAGTGTCCTTAACTGAACTTGGTAATGGAAATATTGAAGACGTTTTACGGAGTTATAGAGACCGCTTGCTTGAAATAAAAAAGGACAAAAGATTTGTTTACGGATTATTATTTAAAAATGTTGGAGTTGCGGCAGGTGCATCTCTTGAACACACTCACTCACAATTGATTGCGACACCAATTGTACCACAACTGGTTGAAAATGAGATGGAACGGGCAGAAGCATTTTTTAATAATAGCAGAAAATGTATCTTTTGTGACATGATACAACAAGAAGTTGCTGCGGAGAAAAGAATAGTTATCTCAACAGAAAAATTTATTGCATTTACGCCATTTGCTTCCAGGTTTCCTTTTGAAATATGGATTCTTCCTGCAGCACATGGTTCCCACTATGAAAATCAGAAAGATTGTGAAATAGAAGAACTGGCAGAAATTTTAAAGAATACACTTGTCAAATTAGAATCTGTACTGGATTTTCCGCCATATAACTTTATAATACACAGCACTCCCTTTAACATACACAAGTCAGAATATTTCCATTGGCATATAGAGATAATACCAAGGCTTACAAACATAGCAGGTTTTGAATGGGGCACGGGATTCTATATTAATCCAATGCCGCCAGAAGAAGCTGCTGAAATCCTGAGAAAAAAATGAAGTAAAAGACAATCAACTTATTATCCGAAGGAAGCAATTGCCAAAATCAGAAAGGTATTAAATAAATCCAAGGGTATGGTACTTGATGAGAATTTATTAAATACAGTAGAAAATATATGTCAAGGTGTCGAATCCAACCTGAAGAAGAAAAAGTCCGAGACTGCTAAGTTATCCAAAAAAAGTGTTACAGAGGACGAATCAAAAACATTAGAAGAACAAATACAAGAGGAAAGAAAGATATTCGGTAACATAATGGAGGTTATCGGGGCGGGTTTATGCCTGCTTGATAAGGATTCAAAAGTGGTCTGGGCGAATGATACTTTGAAGGAGTGGTTGGACTTGAAAGAATCACCTATTGGCAGCCACTGTTCTAACATCTATCACTGTGATGTTGCCGGGACTGACAAATGTCCGGCTGTTAGGGTTTGCAAAGGAGATGAAGGCCACTTGTTGGAATCATGGGTAACAACTACAAAAACTGAAAAGAGAATGTACATTCAACACATTGCCATGCCTATGACCAATAAAGAAGGTGTTCTGGAAAATATCCTACTGCTTACGGTTGATGTAACTAAAAGTGAAAAGCTGGTGCATAGACTCTTACTGTTACAGCAGTTTGGAGAAATAACCCAGGGAACTCTTCATCTTGACAAACTACTTCATTTGATTTTAACGTGCATAACTGCTGATTACTCGTTTGGGTTTAACAGGGCAATGCTTTTCCTGATTAATAAGGAACTTGGTGTCTTAAATGGGAAATTGGCGGTAGGTCCATCCTCTTTAGAAGAGGCAACGCAAATCCGGACTGAAATGTCAAGTAAGCATAATTCCCTCAAAGACATAATTGACAGATTAGATTATAGCCATAATATTGATACACCATTAAATACTATGACGAAACTTATGGTGCACCCGTTATCAGATACAAGTGAAGTTGTCACAATATGCGCAAAAGAAAGAAAGCCTATAATTGTTAAAGACGCCGCTAAAGACAAACGTGTAACAGTAGAATTCAGGAAGGCTTTGGGAGTTGATGAATTTGTCTGTGTTCCTTTGATAGCAAAGAACGAAGCTATTGGTGTTATAGTAGCAGATAACGTCTATACAGGGGAACCAATATCGGAGGACAGCATCAATACTCTGGCAATGTTTGTCAACCAGGCTGCACTGGCTATAGAAAATGCCGAAACTTACAAAAGGCTTGAGGATAAAATAGATCAACTTACAGAAACACAAGAGAGGCTTATTCGTTCAGAAAAGCTGGCTGCAATAGGTTCGATGTCATCATATGTTGCGCATGAGATAAGAAACCCACTGGTAACCATCGGCGGCTTTGCCAAAACGCTTTCTCGTTTTACATTTACAGACTCTAAGATTAAGACTAATATTGACATAATTGTAGAAGAAGTAAAGCGTTTAGAGAAAATACTTAATAACATCACAGACTTTGGCAAGCCATCTACACTGGAAAAGGTTGACACGCAAATATGCAAGATCATGGAAGACACATGCATATTGATGGAAAGTTATTTCCAGGAAAAACACATAAAATTACATAAAAGATTTGAAGCGAACATACCCAAAATATCTGTTGATCCTGCACAAATAAAACAAGTCTTTATTAATATAATAATGAATGCGGTAGAGTCAATGCCCGATGGTGGTGATCTCGACGTAATAATTAAATCTGTATATAAATCAATAGAAATAGATATTATTGACACCGGCAAAAGTATACCACAGAGAGTATTGCAAAACATCTTTGATCCATTTTTCACAACAAAACCGAGCGGTACAGGTGTGGGCCTGCCTGTAAGCCTGAAGATTATTGAAGATCATGGCGGTAATATAGATGTCAAAAGCAAGCATGGAAAAGGTACAAGAATGTCACTGACATTACCAATAAAATAACAGAAAGGAGTTTGTGGCGATGACGACTATCCTCCTTGTAGAAGACGACAAAAACCAAAGGCTGCTTTACGAACAGGAACTAATGCATGAGGGTTATGAAGTTGTGACTGCTTCTAATGGTAAAGAAGCCCTGGAAAAGGTACAGGAAAAACTACCGGACATTGTCATAATGGACATAAACATGCCAAAGATGGATGGTATTGAGGCAATGGGCAGGATATTAGGTAAAAACAAGGAGATTCCTGTTATCATCAACACTGCTTATAGCAATTACAAAGACAGCTTTATGTCATGGGCGGCGGATGCATATATAGTTAAAACCTCAGATTTGTCAGAATTAAAAGAGAAAATAAAGGAAGTGCTGGCAAAAAAAAGTGAGGATTCCTGATTTAACATAAATAAATCATGATTATACAGTGTCTCCAGTGTTTAAACCTGATAATCAATACCTGATAATATTAGAGCAAAAACATGCCTTTAAATAATACACAAGCACATGATAAAATACTTACCATAATCCTTGCAGGAGGCCAGGGAGAAAGATTGTATCCACTGACAAAAGACAGGGCAAAACCTGCTGTGCCTTTTGGAGGGATATACAGAATAATAGACTTTACATTAAGTAATTGCCTGAATTCCGGATTACGCAAGATAGTGGTTTTGACACAATACAAATCATTTTCTCTCGATAAACATTTGAGACTTGGGTGGAATATTTTTAATAACGAATTAAATGAGTACATAGAACAGATACCACCCCAGCAAAGGATCAGCGATCAATGGTATCAGGGAACTGCAGATGCTGTTTACCAGAATATATACACACTTGAGAAAGAGCAGCCTGAAATGGTCTTGATACTTTCAGGAGATCATATTTACAAAATGGATTACAGAAACATGGCCCTCTTTCATCTGGAAAATAAAGCAGATCTTACAATAGCATGCATGGAAGTTCCCCTGAGTGAAGGCAAAAGATTTGGCGTAATAAAAACAGATGAAGAAAACAGAATTGTTGGATTTCATGAAAAACCGTCTGAACCGATTCCTTCACCAAATAACCCGGAAGTTACTCTGGTTTCTATGGGAATATATTTATTTAATACCACAACTCTGGTTAAAGCAATAATCGATGATGCCAAGCAGGACACAAATCATGATTTTGGAAAGAACATAATACCTGAAATGATACATTCAAAAAGAGTATACGCATACCCATTTGCAGATGGGACCAATAATAACCTAAACTACTGGCGTGATATAGGTACTCTGGATGCTTACTGGGAGCGAATATGGATCTCGTACAAGAGTCACCGGAATTTAATCTTTACGACAAAGATTGGCCAATCCGTACTCATCAGGAACAAAACCCGCCTGCAAAAACAACTTTTAAGAAAACCCTTCCTGAAGAACGAACAGATATGATCTTGAATTCTATTGTTTCCGGAGGATGTATTATCAGTGGTGCAAAGGTAGAAGGATGCATTTTATCACCTGATGTCAGAGTAGACACTAATTCCGAAATTTACGATTCAATTATAATGGAGAGTGTCAGGATTGGTAAGAATGTAAAGATCCGAAAGGCTATAATAGACAAATCAGTAAATATTCCGGACTACATGAGCATCGGTTACAACAGGGAAGACGACTCCAAACACTTTACCGTAACCGATAGCGGTATAACAGTCGTACGCAAAGAAATGCATCTGATATAATTTAACCCCACATATCAAAAAGTGGAAGATTGCCTGAAGAATCAAAGGTAATTTCTCTGGTAGAGGATATTTCCTCAAAGTTATCACACCCATTTAAATCATCAAGATATCCCTCTGACACAATAACCATTTCTAAATCGAGGGTGTTCTTTATCCAGACAATCTTCATGTCATCAGGATTTTCAACACCGCATGTTGATATTGCTGCTTCTATGGCGTCTTTGTCGCATTCAAAAGTCATAGGAATCTTTGCCCCTTCGGGCCGGAGGGCCGTAACGCAATTTATATACGTTTCCTGAAAATTAATCTTGTTCACTAATTTTCGTGTAGTGAAATCTGCCAGTCCAATACCACAAGCATTACCATGTGAATTTGGAGTCAGATCACGCACAAATATCCTTGAAATTCCTGCACCTTCGTGCGGGGTTTTACTCGAATTCACATCTTTACTTCCAATAATATTTGTATCCATACCGGTGCCGCTTATATCCTTGCCCATATTGTCAACAATCAGCAAATCTATATTGCTGAAGGGTAACTTTGCCATCAATTCAAAAGATTTCTTTTTGAGTCCGGGTTCTTTTTTAGTGATATCTTCTCCCATCATCGCACTGATATCTGCAACCTTGCCATAAGCATTTTCAATTATCGCTAATCCAAACAAAACAGATAGCCTTGACAAAACAAATGGAAGGGCGGATTCAACTATCAGGTCAAAAGTATTATTCATTATCGCCCTGTGGTATACCCTGGCGCCAGCATCCTTGCCAAGTCCAACCAGCAACATTTTTATCAGCCCGCTTTCTATCTCACCTGCAAAACGTGTATGCGCCTTTATTCTATTAATCGCTACAACGTGTTTTGCATTAATAACATTCTTATCAACATAAACAGGGATACTATTGTTACATTTTCCAATTTTAACAACATCCATGGTGGCTTTTATTGGTACTCCCATCTTCTTTTCTGTAATACCATACCCTTCTAATACTTTAAGTTGGCCATTGACTGTAGCGCCTCCATGACTACCCATGGCCGGTATTATGAATGGCTTTCCCTGCAACTTAATTAATTCATCAATAACTGTCCTGGTAATCACATTTATATCTGTAATACCACGACTACCGGCAGTAATTGCGATACTATCACCGGGTTTAATCAGTTTCTGCAGTTTCAGGTTAGCTATTTCAGATTTGATTTCCTCGGTTATATTTTCTACCGAATAAGATGGAAATTTCTGTTTGATCTGAATTAATTTGTGGCTGCTAATCAAACTTCTCACTCCTTTTATATTTGTGCTTTCCAGCCGGGACTAATTGAACAGATTGATAAAGAGTGTTAAATGGAA
Source organism: uncultured bacterium (assembly GCA_964010955.1). GTDB lineage: Bacteria > Planctomycetota > Brocadiia > Brocadiales > Scalinduaceae > Scalindua. The sequence continues at coordinate 4,169 of CAXGMX010000034.1, read as the reverse complement.
ATGGTTATTTTGTAGCGGGAGGGATCAGACAATTCCGGCATTTCTACTCTTCCTGTACCTTACTTGACAACTCATCATTGTAGAACTCCAAGTGTTCCGGCACCAATATCCCGCCTGAGACAATCAACTTCATTCCTTCCTCTATATCCATGTCGGTTTCTATGATATCGCTCTCCGGAAGGTAAATTAAAAAACCGGAAGTAGGATTTGGGGTCGTTGGAATAAATATACTCGTTAGTTCCGTCCCGTCTTTTGTCTTTATGTTTCCGGTGACAAATGCAAATGCCTTCATGCCAACTCTCGGGTATTCAACTATAACCACACGTTTAAAAGATTGTCTACTCGGGAGGCTGATAATCTCAATCAACTTTTTTGAAGATGTATATATATTCTTAATAATAGGAGTTTTGTTCAGAATTGCTTCAAAGAAATTTAAGATTAGTTTTCCAAAGAAATTGGTAGCTATAACCCCGATAAAATAAAGTGCTGAGAAGGTGAGTATAAACGCAATTGATGTGACAACAAAATCATCAACTGTGCCTTTTGGAGAAGATCCCAGAAGAATGAAGGTTTTTTCTACTACAGGGGAGAGGATTCCTCCTATTAAACCAAACAAAAACTTTATTATAATAAATGTGATAAAGATTGGAAAAACCACAAGAAGGCCTGCAACTAATTTCCTTCTAGTATTCTTTCTGAAATCACTAGTGTAAAGTTTTCCTATTTTCATGCCAGACAATTTTGAGATTTATGATATCAAATTATAAAAAGCCACCAGGCCACTACCATTAAACTGGCAAGGATAAAATTAAAATCTGTAATACTTTCACAGGCTAATCCACCAGGCATAAGTCGTTTGTGATAGAGATACAAATACCCACAAGCATAGATAACACATGGGATAAGATAATATGAGAATTCCGAAGTCCAGCCAATCGTGGGGCTGATAATCAATAGTATTGTCAATAATATTGAGATTGCAACCAAAATCGCCTTCGTGCTTTCTTTTCCTATTGCTATCGGTATCGTTTCCTTACCAATTATTCTGTCACCCTGAACGTCCTTTACATCAAGTAATACTGTCCTTATAAAGGCTATGCTGAAAGTAAATGCTAATACTACAGGAAGTGCTGACAAAGATGACGTTGCTGTTCCCAGGAAAGGAATTAAACCTGTACTCACCGCCCATGTTATACTTATAAATATTGCCTTCGAACCTGGAATCTGTGCCAAACTTCGATATCGAATAAGACGTGAAAATTTATTTGGAATTATAGAAACCCTGTATGCTATTCCAAATAAAATTGCAAAAAACACACAGGAAAATACTTCTGTGCTAACCGTAAATGCCAGAATGAAAGAGGTGATTGCCGCAGTAATACTCAGAACTATAAAAAAAGGGTTGATATTTCTCAAATAATTTTACCCTGGATGGTTCGCTCAAGGCAGCGGCTTCTTTATCTGCAAAATGGTTTAGAACATACATTGAAAACAGAAACAGTGTTGCGATTGTACAGTGTTTAATCCTGGGCTCAATACCGAGCAGAACAGCGCTTGAGTAGCTGAAACTTGCAGCGCCAATTCCAATATACATAAAACTGCCAATGAAGATTGAAATTGCCTTTTCTGCAAATATTCGTATTTTTCGTATCTTTTTACCTTTAAAACTCTGCACTTTGTCGACAACTCTTTGGAGCAGCCAGTTAGGAGTTGATGCGCCGGCTGTCACACCAATCACGTTGTAATCTACAAGTTTTCTTAAATCCAGTTCATCTTCTGCCTCTACCAGGAATGTAGGCGTACCGCCATCTGCAGAGATTTTAACCAACCTGTTCGTATTAGCACTACCTCTACCGCCAACAACAATCATTGCATCTACCTTTTCTCTCAGATTTATTACTTCCTCCTGTCGTCTTGATGTAGAGCTGCAAATCGTATCAAACACCTTGTGGTCTCCATATCTATGCTTAAGCTTCTCTACTGTTAATGCATAAGTACTCATATCTTGTGTCGTCTGGGCAACAACACAAATCTTTTCCATGTCGGGCAGGCCGGACACATCCTCCGGTGATGGAATTACATAACCATTGCCTTCGGTATATCCAAGTAGTCCTATTACTTCAGCATGTCCTTCATCGCCTACTATAATAGTAGAGTATCCTTTCTTTGCATGTTCCTCTATAATTAATTGTACCCGTTTCACACGAGGGCAGGTTGCATCGCAAACCTCCGCTCCGGATACTTCAAGCTCCTGCCTTCTTTTTGGTGTAATACCATGTGCCCTTATGACTACCGTACTTTTAGTCAGGTCAGTATCTTCATTGAGAGCTCTTATCCCCTTCTTCTCCAGTTTCTCTAAGTACCTGAGGGTTATGTATTAGCGGCCCTTCTGTGTAGACAGTGCCGTCATCTCTCTGCCTTTTATTTGCAGCATCAAGGACATTGTCCATGGCCTTGCGCACACCCATGCAAAAGCCTGCCGTTTTCGCAACTATTACTCGCATTTATAACTATTCCTATACTTAGATAAGGCCGACAGATCCGGCCAATCTACATATACACTAAAATATTCTGTAAGTAATAGTATCACCATACAATTTTCTTGTCAAAGAAATTCAGATTTGATAAGATTTTACCACGAGAAATTTTTTGATTCAGGTTTATTCGGATTGGGTAAATTAAAGAATTGAAGTGAATATGAGAAAAGTTGCTATTTTTGATATTGATGGAACGCTGATTAAAGTCTCTTCTGAAAGACAATTTTTCAAATACTTGATAGCGGAGAAAATTGTTACCACAAAAGACATTTTGCGAGTTGTTAAAGTTTCAGTATATAGAATATTAAACTTAAACAATTTACAAGTAAGAAAAATAAGCATTACCTTAAAGGGAAAAAAGTAGACGTTATTGTTAAAGCGGCAAAAACCTTTTTTAATGAAAAACTATCACCATTAATTTCACCTAAAGCATTGGAAGAGATCAGGTGTTTGAAAGAAAAAGGTTATATGATAATATTATTGTCCGGTACACTTATTCCTTTTGTTGAATGTTTTAAAGATTATTGTAAGGCAGATGTGGGTATTGGCACTCACCTGGAAAGTGAAAATGGAACTTTAACTGGTGAAATGCAGGGAACTTATGCATACAACAATGGCAAGGCCGATATTGTTAAGAAATTGGCAAAAGAATATAATATTGACCTGAGTAATTCATACTCTTATGCTAATCAGTACATTGATGTTAAGTTCATGCGGCTTACCGGTTTTCCTGTCGCCGTAAATGCCAGCCCGTTGCTTCGTTTATATGCTAGGAAAAACAACTGGTGCATGGCAACATTTTAGAATCTTTTTCGTCTAAACCAATTATTTCAGGTAAAAATATAAAGGGGTAACTAAATGGAATTTTATGAAGTAATTAGCAAAAGGAGAAGCATAAGGGCATATAAGAAAGATACTGTGGAAGACAGTAAACTTAGTCGAATCCTGAATGCTGCACGGCTTGCACCAACTGCCGCAAATAGACAACCATACTCTCTAATCGTGGTGAAAGATGAAGAAACCAAGCAAAAACTAAAAGATGCCTATTCGCAGGAATGGTTTTTTACGGCTCCTGTAATTGTATGTGCGTGTGCATTGCCTGATGATGCTTGGAAAAGAATGATGGGAAGGGATACGTTGATGTTGATGTAGCAATAGCAATGGATCATTTAATACTTGCTGCTTCTGCCGAAGGGCTTGGTACTTGCTGGATAGCAGCCTTTAAACCAGAAGTAGTAAGGGAAGTCTTAAACATACCTGACAATATGGAGCCCCTGGTTTTAACACCACTGGGCTACCCTGAGACCATTCCTGAGCCAACTTTTCGAAAACCACTTGAAGAAATGGTAAGAGAAATCACGTGAACGTACTACCATTGTCCACGCCTGATACAGTTCTACGCTTCAGCGGAAATATATTGTATGATCTGTCATTCCCGTGGTTTTGCCCACATGGCAATCAAACAGGGAAACCTGGATTTCCTGTGAAAAGTCCTCGCGTTGTTTGTCCCCGCCTAACAAACTGGCGGGCAGGCGGGAAGCTGGGCTATACCTCCTGCCCGATAAATGGCAGGCGGGCCTTTCTGGAGGATTCCAGAATATTTATAACAATTTTCTAAGGTATAAAAGATAG
>CAXGMX010000033.1:0-13089 GCA_964010955.1 uncultured bacterium | reverse complement strand
AATGTATGGAGTGGAAGTATGGAAATTGATGCCGATAATGAGAAGTCCTTAAATGCCGTGCTCCAATCAAAAAACCGGTTCCATAATGATCGATAGTGTACCTGCAAGCGCTACTATATTTTAGACGGTAAAAAAACCGGACACAACTCCAGACACCTTAATGTCTGCCACTCCCGGTATTCATAAGATTGAGGTCAAGATGGATGGATATGAAGTCTGGAGCAAGATGGTAAATGTCAAAGCAGATAAAAATAAGGCATTAACAGCAGCACTTCAAAAAGAGAGCTCCCCCTGTCGGCATAAAACGCGAATCATCTTCAAAGAAACGGATACGACTACGTTCAACTTATGAAAATTTATCTGCTTCTCAAATACAGTCATTACCTCATATATCAATACGTGAAAGGCATAAACAGGTATTTCTTTGTCACAGTACAATCAGTCACGATTATGAAGTGAAGACAATTAGCGGAGACGAAATAGTCATTGATCATGCTACTGAATTAGTCTGGCACCAATCTGGGTCATCAGAATATATGGATATGAGAAAGGTAAAGAAATGGCTAAGGAAATTAAACCATGGAGGTTACTCCGGATACCATGACTGGCGGCTGCCTACCTTAGAGGAAGCATCAACATTGTTGGAGTTAGAAATGGAGAATGACAAATTCATCAACCCCGTATTTGATAAAAAGCAATGGGGGATGTGGACTGACGATAGAGTTGACAAGAACCATGCGTGGATTGTAACCTTCGTCAATGGCACCATAAACCAGAGCCATGTCGGAGCCCCAGCCACCTTTGTTCGTCCTGTCAGATCATTAAAATGATGTATCTTTACCAGAATTTACTTTCACATACGAAATAAAGAAATCCTTTTATGATCAGACAATTCACCCTTCAAACGTCAAAACGTAATGAGTTCATAGACATCACTTCACGGATCCAAGATGTAATAGAGGAAGTTTCGGAAGGCGTGATAACCGTATACTCCCCTCACACCACAACCGCGGTTACCATTAATGAAAACGCAGACCCTGATGTCCCCAGAGACATACTAAAAAAACTTGCGGAGTTGATCCCGCAGAGAGATAACTTTTCCCACATGGAAGGAAATAGCGATGCCCACATCAAGGCGTCCCTGTTCGGTTCGTCCGTAAGAGTTATCATCAAAGACAGCCAGCTTTTATTAGGGACCTGGCAGTCCATTTTCTTTTGCGAGTTTGACGGGCCCAGGACAAGAAATTTTTATCTTCAGTTTTGAACATAAGCCAGAAGCAACAACCTGCATAGTCTTACCACTATCTTCTCGCAACTCGTCGTCAATTGCAGACTAACTACTGCCAACCTTCCTTCTAATAATAAAATATTCTTCTACAGGCCTATCGGGAAGGATAAATACTTGTTGCCCGGGGTTTGCCTTTTTTACCGGTTCCAGATCCTTATTGTATATCTCCTTGATATTCTGAACGAAGTCCTGGTTTGGCCGCTTTCCCATCACTTCAAGATCTTCTCCAACTTCAAAAGAGTTTTTTACAATCACTTCAGTAAGTTTATCATTTTTAGGCCTGTCAAACAGACCGACAAACTTATAGTCTTGAGTATAACCGCTTTCCGCGCCAATCCTCTGTCCGTTCTCTCCCGGATTACCAAGGAAGAATCCCGTGTTGTACCCCCTATTGCTGATTTTTCCCAATTCCTCCAGCCACTTATCCTGATATTCATATACATCGTTTTCAAAGAATGTATCTATCGCTTCACGATATATCCTCGTTACAGTAGCGACGTAATACTGACTTTTCATTCTGCCCTCGATCTTCCACGCATCAACACCTGCTGCTATTAATTCGGGAATATGCTCTATCATGCATAAATCGCGGGAACTCATGATCGACGTAAACTCCCCGTCTTCAAAAACCTGTAAATATTCGCCCGGACGTTCTTCTTCCACAAGAGAATATTTCCACCTGCACGATTGCGCACAATCTCCAAGATTTGCACTGCGATTTGCCATGTACGAACTTAAATAACATCTCCCTGAATATGAAAGACACATAGCTCCATGAACGAATACTTCTGTCTTACAATCACTGTTGGTACTTATTTTAGATATTTCACTGAGTGACAGTTCTCTTGCCAACACTACCCTCTTAACCCCCTGTTGGTACCAGAAGTCAACCGCCCTGGCATTTGTACAGTTAGCCTGAGTGCTGATATGAATGATCGCTTCAGGGATAACGTCTCTAACAATATTCAATACACCCGGATCAGATACTATGAAGGCATCAACAGGATACCTTGCCAACTCATTTAAATATTGTTCTATTTTCGGAATGTGATAGTTGTGAGCAAAAATATTAAGGGCGATATATAATTTCTTATCTCTCTTGTGAACATAATCAACCGCCAATCCAATTTCATCCAGTGTAAAGTTTGCTGAAGCATTTCTTAAATTGAAATCCTTGCCACCGGCATATACCGCGTCAGCACCATATTCTATCGCAGTCTTTAACTTGTCCATACTTCCGGCTGGTGCAACCAGCTCCGGCTTCTTATGTTTTTCCATCATACTCATCCGTAACCGCTCTATTACTGATTTTATCAAGATAACACTGAAGTATAAATTGTGCCGCAATCATATCCACCCTCTTCTTTTTACCTTTCTTAGACATTTTGGTCCCTGACATAACCTTATGTGCCCTTACTGTTGTAAGCCTTTCATCAACGGTATGTACGGGAATTCCAAACCTTGATTTAAGGGTTTCAACAAATACAAGAACCTCTTCTGCTTTTTCTCCTATTGTGTCATTCATATTTCTAGGAAGGCCAACGACTATCTCGCTCACTTCTTTTTCTTTAATTACTTCTGCCATTTCATCCAGATAATCTTCACCATCCTTGCGCTCGATCGTTGGAAGTCCCTGGGCTATAAAACCGACCGGAGCACTGATAGCCAGCCCAACCCTCTTTCCTCCATAATCAATACCCAATATTCTCATAATATCAGTCCTAAAAATAATCCCGTACCCAAGGGAATGGAAATGTTATCAAATTCAATGGGCAACGTCTCAATTATACATGATACTGCAGACACAATCAACGCAGTCATTAACGGAAGATAAAAGAAAGCACATACAAAATGCAGTAAGAAAGAAAGCCACAGAACCTTCCATGCTCTTTTTACGATTATATGGAAGCTTCACTCTTCCATAGAACATCCCAATCATTGTTGCCATGCTGTCTGCACAGGCTACTATCATTATGACAATACAAGCTATTAATTCTGGAAATAATATCAGGGATAATATAACACCTGAAGATAGTGTAAGCGGAGCCAAAGCAAATCGCCTTCTTTCGTCGGGTCTCACACATAACCTCGTAACAAAGTTCAAAACAGGAATCCTGAAACCATTAAGCCTTACCCATTCAGCAAACATATACAATATTGTTATAATAATTAACAGCTTCAATGTTAATAAATAGCTAACGTTTGCAAGAAAGGGAACTGACACAGAACAAACATGAACCCCCTTACGCCTGAATTCCTGCATCCAGGAGAATGAAATCTCTTGTTTCAGACTCGAACTGAGTTCATCAAAAGATGGATTATCCTCAAGGCTTATGCAGTCTAAGACTTTTCTCAAGTCATGGCTATCGACCAGATATTTTGCCTTCCTGCGAACCGGGTAATATGAGTTGAAACCAATACTGACTTTTGCAAGTTCCATTATATCAAGATTATTTCGGTCGTCTCCCACAACAACCACATCCTCCCACGTTAACCTATTCACCTTCAACAACTGTTCAATAACCTTAACCTTACCATCAGTAGAAGAGAGTAGTCCTCCAATTTCCCCGGCAAAGACACCATTGTCCATCTTCATACCTATCCCATATCCACAATCCGCATTCAATCTTCCTGAAAGGTGCTTCATCAGGAAATCAGGAATCCCACTGCTAATCAGGGCTACACAATGCCCCCTATCTCGAATATAACGAATTGTTTCTTCGGCATACTTCATCTGCTTCATGTTGTGATAAACCTGCCACAGATCTTCCTCTGTCAACCCCCTGAACATGACATAAACCCTATCAAGTAATTCACGAATATTTATAAGATTTATACTGAACAAAAAACATAAGAACAAGGTTCGTATATAATTTAAGATACCGGCAGAACTGGAAATACGTAACAATAACTGACTTCTGAATATTACGCCATCAGTATCAAACACTATTAACTTCTTGTTATGATTAACCATAAGTATTGTATTTGGAGAATTCAACAATTTGTTTGAACCCACAGGACGTTTTTAATGTTTATATCATAAAGGAAACTATTATTGTAATACTAATTATTCGACGTATATGCGTTGGCAAATACTTATAGATAGTTCAAATACCAGTTTAGTGTTTGACAAATATTTTACACTTTTGTAATATTAAGTGTTTTATGTATATATATTCTATGCATTATAAATTAGGACTCAAATGAAGATAGCAGTATCGGGCAAAGGCGGTGTTGGCAAGACAACGTTAAGTGCTACTTTGTCGAAACTTTTTGCCGATGAGGGGCGTAAAGTTATAGCCATAGATGCTGATCCTGATACTAATTTAGCATCTGCGCTGGGCATTAAAGACGCTGATAAGATTACGCCTCTGGTAGAACTTAAGGAGCTTATTAAGGAACGCACGGGCTCAACATCAGATGAGTATGGTAAGTTTTTCAAATTAAACCCGACGGTCGCTGATCTGCCTGAAAAGTATTCTGTCTCCTGCAATGGTTTGAAGCTGATGACCCTCGGCACAATTAAAAGGGGTGGAAGTGGATGTGCCTGTCCTGAAGGCGTCATGCTTAAAGCTTTATTGAACCATTTGATACTGCAGAGAGATGAAGTCGTAATCATAGATATGGAAGCCGGCATAGAGCATCTGGGACGGGCATCAACAAGGGCAGTTACTGCTCTGATTGTGGTAGTTGAGCCCGGCAAGAGGAGTATCCAGACTGCATTCCAGGTGAAAAAGCTTGCCGGTGACCTGGGGATCAAGACTATCTATGCCGTCGGCAACAAAGTGATGAATGACACACACAGGGAATTTTTGAAGAACGCACTCGGCGATATACCGTTGTTGGGAATGATTTCATATAGTAACAAGCTGATAGAATTAGACCTTAAAGGTGAAGCTGCATTTAGTAATAACGAACTGTTATTATCTGAAGTTAGTGAGATAATAGCTCAATTAGAGGAGTATATAAAATGACAAGAAAATTCGAAGGGGCCGATCAAGAATCTCTGGATTTACTTAAACGTATGAAGGAGACTGGAATAGAGAGTAGTTTTGACAGATATGATGCCCAACAGCCGCAATGTGGTTATGGTAAGATTGGGCTTTGCTGTAGACACTGTCAGATGGGACCGTGTAATGTTGATCCGTTTGGCAGGGGACCGCAGAAAGGTGTATGTGGAGCGGATGCAAACACGATTGCAGCAAGGCATTTTGTCCGTTATGTTGCTGCCGGTACTGCTGCACATTCTGACCATGGCAGATCAGTTGCCGAGCTTCTCATCGCAACGGCAAGGGGCGAGGCCAAAGGTTATAAGATAACAGACACAAACAAGCTGTTTGAGGTGGCAAAGGTATTTGATGTATCTACTAAAGACCGTAAGATTGAGGAGATAGCTGAGGAAGTCGGAGAGATGGCGCTTGCGGAGTTTGGCAAGGCTTATGGAACTCAGAGATTTACTTCCCGTGCTCCGATTAACAGACAAAAGCTATGGGAAAAACTGAATATTACGCCCAGGGCTATAGACAGAGAGGTTACTGAATCTATGCATCGTACGGGCATGGGTACTGACCAGGATTATAAAAATCTCATAATGCAGGCCTGCAGGACGTCAATGGCGGATGGTTGGGGCGGCGCCATGATTGCCACGGAATTACAGGATATACTCTTTGGGACTCCGAAGCCTACGCGCGGAACTGCGAACCTCGGAGTAATAAAGGAAGATGAGATAAACATACTCGTACATGGTCACGAACCGCAGATGTCAGAGATGGTAGCGGTAGCATCTTCTGACCCTGAGCTGTTAAAAGAGGCTGAGGCGGCAGGCGCAAAAGGGATCAGTATTGCGGGTATCTGTTGTACGGCGAATGAGATGTTGATGAGGCATGGTGTACCGATGGCCGGCCATATGAAGATGCAGGAGATGGCGATTGCCACAGGCGCTGTAGAGGTTATTGCAGTGGACATACAGTGCGTCATGCAGGGTGATGAAGAGTTATCCAGAAATTATCACACAAAGTTAATTACGACCTCTCCCAAGGCGAAGATAATTGGGGCAGAGCATATAGAGATAAATGACGAAAATGCCTATGAGAAGGGTAAGGAAATTGTAAGGATGGCGATAAAGAACTATCCTAACCGTGACAAGTCAAAGGTATATATCCCGAAAGGTAAAAAGTCTGCTGCGGTGGTCGGTTTTACCCATGAGACAATAAAATATATGCTTGGAGGTAAGTTCAGGGCATCATACAGGCCGCTTAATGACAATATCATGAATGGCAGAATACGTGGAGTAGCCGGAGTGGTAGGCTGCACCAGTGCAATTTCATGGCCTGATCAACTGCCGTATATGGACCTGGTAAATGCATTGGTAGCCAATAATATTCTGGTAGTACAGACCGGGTGTGCGGCTGCTGAGTGTGCCAGAGAGGGTATGATGATACCGGAGTTTATGGAAAAAGCCGGAGATGGGCTGAGAGAGGTATGTGAGGCTGTAGGAATCCCTCCTGTGTTACATGTAGGTTCATGTGTGGATAACAGCAGGATACTCATATCGTGTTCGGAGATGGTGAAGGAAGGCGGTCTTGGTAATGATATCAGTGAGCTGCCGGTAGCAGGTGTTTGTCTTGATTGGATGCATGAGAAGGCGTTGGCAATTGGTCAGTACTTTGTTGCCAGTGGAGCCTTTACGATATTTGGGTCGAAGTCTCCGGCAGCCGGAGCGCCGGAATTAGATAAGTTCTTGAGTGAGGGACTGGAAGATATTGTGGGCGGAAAATGGGCGTTTGAACCGGACGTTGATAAGGTAGTAAAGCTTGTAATAGATCACATAGAGAAGAAACGTGATGCATTGGGCATAAATGAGAAGAAGGAGAGAAAGCTTTATGATATGGAAGACAGGAGAGCTCTCGAGATTGAAAGTTCAGATGTACAAGCCGGGAGCTAACCGGATATTTCTCATTCTCATCATAAAAAAGATTAACAATCATTAATTTTAGGAGTATTTATAAATGTCTAGAATAATAGCTACTGCTGCCATAAGAGGAGCACACAAAATTGTACAGCAGGCAGAAGAAAAGTTAAGAGAAGCGATAGATTCAAAGGGAAAAGACACTAAGGTTGAGTTTCCGGATACGGGGTACTACCTACCAATAATTTATTCAGCAACAGCCCTTCAAGTAAAGACCCTTGAGGATTGTGAGGAGGCGCTTGGATATGCAAGAGCTTTGCTGCCGCCAATACCAGAAGAAAAGGTATATCTGCCGTATCTTGGCTGGGCACTTGATGCCGGTATGGCAACCCTTTATGCAGAAGAAATAATAGAAGCATGTAAAATACCTTACTTGGTCCTAACCCTGTTGAAGGTATATGGTTAGGTGCTGCCACCGATGTTATATTACGTGAGCGAGGCATAGAGTTCGTTGATGGTACAGCACCTGGTTTTGCGGCAGTAGTCGGAGCCGCCCCGACAAACGAGATTGCAGTACAAATAGCACGCGAACTACAGGAAAAAAACTTATATGTTTTTATTTCTGCAAACACTGATGGGAAATCATTTGCAGAGCAACTTGATGAAGAAGGAGTACAGCTTGGTTGGGAAACAAGGCTGGTGCCTTTCGGGAAGGGTATAACGTCAACTATATATTCCCTCGGATTTGCCAACAAAGCCGCCCTGTCATTTGGCGGCATAGCACCGGCTGATTTCAGGAGAAATTTGCTATACAACAAGAACAGGATATTTGCATTTGTGATGGCTTTGGGAGAAGTAGATGATGAAAAGTATGCCAACGCTGCAGGGGCAATAAATTATGGCTTCCCGACAATTGCAGATACAGATATACCGGAAATCCTGCCTACAGGTGTTTGTACCTACGAGCATGTCGTTCCACTTATAACTCATGACAAGATTGTAGAGAAATGTATAGAAGTAAGAGGTCTCAAGGTAGCGGCCGCCAAGGTAGACATTCCTGTGTCATATGGCCCTGCTTTTGAAGGTGAAAGAATAAGAAAGGATGACATGCAGATAGAAATAGGCGGACCAGGAACGCCTGCGTTTGAATATGTTGTAATGCGAGACAACAGTGAGATAGAAGATGGCAAGGTAGAAGTTGTTGGCCCTGATATGGATGAAATGGAACAGGGCCCGGGTAAATCATTGGGAATATACGTCGAGGTATCAGGACGCAAGATGCAGAGTGAGTTTGAACCTATCTTTGAGAGAAGAACGCATCATTTTCTGGGAGAAGCGCAAGGCTTCTTTCATATGGGGCAGAGAGACATTATCAGGCACAGAATGAGCAAAGATGCATATAATAAAGGATTCAGAATACTGCACATAGGCAAGATAATCCATGCCAAATATCATGAAGAATACGGCGCATTACTAGATAAGGTTCAAGTTACACTGTATACTAATAAAGAGGATGTCGAGAAGAAGCTTGATGAGGTTAAAGCTGCGTTTCACGAACGTGATGAAAGAGCTCTTGGAATGACAGACGCATCCGTAAACCAGTTTTATAGTTGTACATTATGCCAGAGTTTTGCACCCAGTCACGTATGTATAATATCGCCTGAGCGTTCGGGATTATGTGGCGCTGTTAGCTGGCTCGACGGAAAGGCAGGTTACGAAATAACACCAACAGGACCTAACCAGCCTATTGAAAAAGGCAAAATAATTGATGAAAAGCTGGGGCTCTGGGAAGGGGCAAATGACTTCCTGTACCAGGCTTCCAACAAAGAGTTTGAACAGGTAAGCATGTACAGCATGGTCACGAACCCAATGACAAGCTGCGGCTGTTTCGAATGTATTTCTGCAATGTTGCCGATGACAAACGGAATAATGACGGTAGATAGAGATTTCACAGGAATGACTCCATGCGGAATGAAGTTCTCAACACTTGCCGGAACCGTGGGAGGCGGCATACAAACACCGGGATTCGTAGGACACAGCAAGTTTTACATGAGCAGCAGTAAATATATATCAGGAGACGGTGGCCTTGCCAGGCAGGTTTGGATGCCAAAACAGCTTAAAGACGAGATAGGAGATGCAATCAGTGAGGCGGCAGAAGAAGCAGGTCTGGAAGATTTTCTTAATAAGATAGCAGACGAAACAATTGCCCAGACAGAAGAGGAAGTCTTAGAGCACATGCAAAAAGTAAATCATCCGGCACTAGCAATGGAACCTATGTTTTAAATTGAAGGAAGAAAAGAAAATGAATGAAATTAATTTCAAAGACGATGATGAAAAAGATAATAAACGACCTGACCCCATAGGCGAAAAGCTTATGAAGAGCCGCATAATAATGATTACGGATGTAATCACTAAAAAATTGGCTCAAACTACAATAGGGCAACTTCTCATACTCGAACAGGAAGACCCAGAAAAAGAAATTAAAGTCTTCATCAACTCCCCGGGAGGAGATGCAGATGCAGGATTTGCAATATACGACATGATGAAGTTTATAAAACCCAAGATTAAAAATATTTGTGCGGGTGTTGCTGCAAGCGCTGCAGTAATTATTCTTCTAGGTGCTGACAAAGAAAGCAGAGTCAGCCTGCCAAATTCCAGAATACTTATTCATCAACCGTCAACTGGAGTTCATGGTACAGCCTCAGATATACAAATAGAGGCTAGTGAAATACTGAAATGCCGTGAAAAAATCAACAGAATGATATCCGATGAAACAAATCGAGAGTTTGAAAAAGTAGAAAATGATACAAAAAGAAATTACTGGATGTCTGCCGAAGAGGCAGTTGAATACGGGTTAATAAGCAAAATAATTAATACCCAAAGCGACTTATTATAGTTAACTTTACAAAATATAGAGGATTGGACATATGGCACTGACAGGTCTTGAAATATTTAAACTTCTCCCGAAAACAAACTGTAAAAAATGTGGAAGAGCAACATGCCTGGCATTCGCAATGCAATTGGCACAAAAGAAGGCTGAACTGAAAGATTGCCCTGATGTAAGCGAGGAGGCAAAAAGCGTACTAGGAGCAGCGTCGGCACCGCCGATTAAATTAGTTAAAATAGGAAGTGGTGAAAAACAAGTAAGTATAGGTGAAGAAAATGTACTATTCAGGCATGAAGAGAAATTCTATAACCCAACCGGTGTCGCAATAACCTTAAGCGATGACCTTGACGATGAGGCTTTCAATGAAAGGCTGAAGAAAATAAACGCTCTCAAGTTTACGACGTGTAGGGACTGAGATTGAGATAGATCTTATTGCACTGCAGAATAATAGTGGAGATGCATCCAAATTTGCCGAGAGAGCAAAGAATGTCAGCGATAACACACATTTATCTATTATACTGGAGAGTAAATCGGCAGATAATATGAAGGCTGCCGTAGAGACCTGCTCAGACAAAAACCATTAATTTCTGGAGCGAACGCAGAAAACTGGGAAGCTATGGCTGCCATTGCAAAAGAAAAGAACTGCCCGATGACAATAAGCGCCCCTACTCTGGAAGAACTGGCAGATCTGACAGAGAAGATTAAGGGAGTTGGTGTTACAGAGATAGTCCTGAACCAGGTTTCAGAAAACACCAAAGAGATACTACAGGGACTTACAAAGATCAGAAGAGCAGCACTGAAAAAGGCATTTCGACAACTTGGCTTCCCCACCTTAACATATATGCCAAACGGTAACCCCGCACAGGAGATTGCAAGTGCGAGTGTTTTTATGTCAAAGTATGCGGGAATAGTGGTAGTTGATTCATGTGAACCATGGCAGATCATGCCACTGCTAACCGTACGCCAAAACATTTTCACAGACCCGCAGAAACCTGTACAAGTTGAACCAAAGCTTTATGAAGTCGGCCAGGCAAACGAAGATTCACCTGTCCTATTCACGACAAATTTCTCACTGACTTACTACACTGTTGAAGGGGAAGTGGAAGCAAGCCGTACACCGGCATATATTCTGGCTGTTGGTAACAGAAGGAACTTCAGTACTAACGGCGTATTCCGGCGATAAACTTAACGAGGACGTCATCTCAAAGGCTATGACAGATTCAAAGATAGAGGAAAAAGTTAAACACAAAAAACTGATAATTCCAGGACTTGTAGCAGTTCTTTCAGCAAAGATACAGGAGAAAACTAATTGGGAAGTACTCGTAGGCCCAAAAGAAGCCTCCGGGTTACCAACGTACCTTAAAACTACATGGCATTAGGTGTAAAATCTTATTTAAGAACCTTCAACAATTGTTAATACATTATCAATGAAATCTCAGACGATTATCTGATAAACACCAAATTACAAATCCCAAATAACAAACAAATCGCAATAAACACAAAATCCCAAACAAACGGGTTTAGATCATTGATCTTAGTTCGTTATAATCAAGCTGAGCTTAGTTATTTATAATTTGTTTGTGATTTGTTAGTTGAGATTTAAAATTTTATTCATAAACCATGTCTAAAAACGATAATAATACTTTCAAGGTTCATTTCCTGCCTAACGATAAGATTGTGGAGATCAAGAGTGGAAACACTGTCCTTGATGCTGCACATAAGGCTAATATCTACATTAACAGTATATGCGGAGGAGACGGCATTTGCGGGAAATGTAAAGTTATTCTTTCAAGTGGTAACGTAGTTGCGCCAGCAACAAAATTACTAAGCAAAGAAGAGGCAGAAAAGAAATATATACTTGCATGTGAAGCACAGATTACCAGCGACCTGCAGATTCTAATCCCCAAGGAAACCAGACTTGAAGGGAAGAAAATACTTTTAGACCAGAACGAACAGCATTTCATGACATGGAAGGCAATCCTGGATCAGGCACAATTCAAACATGACTCGTTGGTTAAAAAGTTATGTCTAAAATTAGAACCACCGTCAATGGATGATAACGTTGCCGACCACGAACGCCTTTATCAGGCGATAATGATGAAGCAGGAAATTGAGCTGAACGTTATGCAAACCGGATATCGCATATTGAAAAAACTCCCGGAAGTACTGAGGCAAAATGACTGGACAGTAACCGTTACATTAGGACACCGCGGCCGGACGCTTGAAATTGTTGATGTTCAACCGGGTGACACCAGTCACTTAAATTATGGTATTGCAGTTGATATTGGAACCACAACTGTAGTAGCAAGCCTGCTTGAACTTGAAACCTCAAATGTAGCTGATTCAGAAGCAATATATAATACGCAAATGAAATTTGGAGAAGACTACATCCAGAGGATAATGTACGCAATGCAGAATGACGCCCTTGATGAAATGCAAAGGTCAATTGTGTCAGATATAAACAATCTTATTTCAACATTAGTCCAGAGAAACAGTATAAATCTTGAAGATATAACGTCCATATTATGTGCCGGCAATACCACGATGATCCACTTCCTGCTTGGCCTGAATCCTGAAAATATAAGAAAAGAACCATATCTCCCTGCTGCAAATTTCGTCCCTCCAATTAGGGCAATTCAAGTGGGAATAGGCATAAACAGTCGCGGGCTTCTTTACATACTTCCAAGTGTAGCGGCTTATGTAGGCGCTGATATAACTTCCGGAGCCGCTGCTATAAGACTTGATAAGGAAGAAAACCCTTCACTTTTTATTAGACATTGGCACTAACGGTGAAGTAGTGCTAGGAAATAAGGTATGGATGGTCTGCTGCTCTGCTTCTGCCGGGCCAGCCTTTGAAGGTAGTGGTATCAGACATGGAATGAGGGCGGCAAAAGGCGCTATTGAAATAATGCATATCACAAAGGATTTCGAAGTAAGCTATTCCGCCATTGGTAATATTCCACCAAGGGGAATCTGCGGTTCTGGCCTTCTGGACTGTATTGCTGA
>CAXGMX010000032.1:0-13215 GCA_964010955.1 uncultured bacterium | reverse complement strand
AAGTAGAAATGATAATTCAGGCAATAATTGATGAAGTTAATATTTCCGGTCAGAAACGTAGCAATGCAAAAATAAAAACTGAAAGATAAAAGAGAAAAAAAGGACTGCGAAGACCTGCCATTACCAGGTTATATGAGTCAGGCAGCAAGCGGCATGGATCTACTACGCAGCAGTTGAAAAATCAAACAGACCGTAGAAAAAAATGAAGTTATATTAATTCCAACAGGAATTTTTATTGCGTTGCCTCATGGTTATGAGGCGCAGGTTAGACCAAGAAGCGGGTTAGCATTAAAACACGGCATTACAATAGTCAATTCGCCCGGTACAATCGACAGCGATTACAGAGGTGAAATAGGTATTATATTATGTAATCAAGGTAAGGACAAATTTGTAGTTGAAAGAGGTATGCGAATAGCCCAGTTAGTTATACAACCTGTTATCCATGCTGAGTTGGAAGAAGTGGCTGAACTGGAAGAGACTCACAGGGGGGATGGAGGGTTTGGGCATACAGGGCATTGAACCGTTGACATTGGTTAAGAGTTATTTATCTTAAATCATTCTGCTAACTGATAAGGAAGTTATTTAATGCAAAAAACAAGAATTTTTCATTCGGCATATTCAATGATCATCTTCACTATTGGAATATTTATTCTGATAAGCATAGTGACATTTTCACCTAATGATCCTCCATTTGCAAATTATCCTGTAAATAACCCCGTTCAGAATTATTGTGGTAAGATTGGCGCAGGTATATCAGGTTATCTGATAACCTGTATTGGAATAACGTCCTATATATTTGCTTTCCTAGTTGGAGCGTTGGGAGCTGCACTCTTTCTAAAGAAAAGGATTGAAATCCTGTGGGTGAGGATACTCGGCGGTATACTGCTCATCTTTTCAGTTTCACCGATACTAGGCATACTTGATAATTTTGCAAATTTTACACTTCCACTTGAAACAGGCGGGATTATCGGCATGATTGCGTCCTTCAGATTAGCCGAATATCTTGGTGTTCCTGGCGCCTGTATATTGCTGGCTATGGGATTCCTTATATCCCTGACTCTCATTTCCAATAAATCATTTGAATCCTCAATTGGCTGGGTATATAGAAAAATAAAGCATATGTTTATTTCGAGATCTTTATTGACTGACAACACACAGAACATTTTTGAGATTGATCTTGAAGAAGACACTGATGTAATAAAAAGGACTGCTTTAGAGGAAGAAGAAAACGAAGATTCTGTAACTGTTGTACCAAAATCCTATGTGGAGCGAAAATCCAAAAAAAGAGATTCGGCAATTAAAGCAAGGAAACATGCTTTGTCTAAAGACAAAGGTTATGTTCTTCCTCCGGTTACACTATTAGACGAACTTACAATACATAAGTTTGACAGCGATGAACATATCATGGAAAAAGCGTCCATATTGAAGGAAACGCTAGCACAATTTAAAGTTGTTGCTGAAGTTGTCGGAATGGAGAAGGGTCCTTCTGTTACCATGTATGAATTGGAACTGGCGCCCGGTACAAAGGTAGGAAAGATTTCAAACCTCCATGATGATATTGCAATTGCCCTGAAGGCACCAAGTGTACGTGTAGTTGCCCCTATACAGGGAAAATCTACTATTGGAATTGAGGTGCCAAATACTTATAGAAAACCTGTGCAAATGCGAGAATTATATGAGACCGCTTATAAAGATATTAATAAACGCACCATACCTCTGTTATTAGGTAAAGACATTGCCGGATTTCCGTTAGTCTCAGACCTTGCAGCTATGCCGCACTTATTAGTCGCCGGTACGACAGGTTCCGGAAAGTCTGTATGTTTGAATTCTATAATATTGAGTATACTTCTTTTCCAAAGGCCGGAGGAATTGAAATTAATACTGGTTGACCCGAAGATGGTGGAATTTTCAGCATTCAAGGATATTCCACATTTGATTGCACCTGTAGTTACTGATATGAAGAAGGCGGCCGCAATATTGGAGTGGGCAGTCAGTAAGATGGATGAGCGATATACGCTTCTGTCAAGAGCTGGCGTAAGAGATATTACCGGATATAACAGATTGGATGAATCAGAGAAGGAAAGGAGGCTGAATCCGGAAGGAGATGCAACTCTTGATGATGTTCCCTTCTTATTACCACATATGGTGATTGTTTTAGACGAATTGGCCGATTTGATGATGGTTGCCTCAAAAGAGGTAGAGGCTGCAATTATCAGGCTTTCACAGAAGTCCAGGGCAGTAGGTATTCATCTTGTGGTTGCAACTCAAAGACCGTCAGTAGACGTAATCACCGGCTTGATAAAGTCTAACTTGCCATCGAGAATCTCATTTCATGTTTTTTCTAAGGTTGATTCACGTACGATTCTGGATCAAAACGGTGCAGAAAAACTTTTAGGCAAGGGCGACATGCTCTTTCTTCCGCCAGGCACCTCAAAGCTGGCAAGAGTACAGGGAACATACGTCAGCGATAATGAGATAAAAAATGTTGTTGATTATATAAAACAAATAGCTCTACCGGAATTCAGCCCGGAGTTAAAGGTGTGGCAGGGTTCATTAAAGGGGAACGACGCTGCTGCCAAGGATGAACTTTATGAAGAAGCGGTAAGAATTGTATTGGAAACACAGCGAGGGTCTGTATCGCTGCTGCAAAGAAGATTAGAGATCGGTTACTCTCGTGCGGCAAGGCTGATAGACTTGATGGCTGAAGACGGGATTGTTGGCGAATATAAGGGAAGTCAGGCAAGAGAAGTATTTGTTGCACTTGATGAATGGGAAGCACAGAATAAATAGATTGTCAGTTAAATCATGGTCATTGAATATAAAAAAACCGATAGCTCCGGTGGAGGAGTTTAGTTTAAGAAAAAGTGCTGTTTTTAATCTCCCGAATAGAATAACACTTTCAAGATTGTTGCTTGCCATTGTATTTTTTGTTCTTTTTATCACACAGGTATTTTAATGTGGCTCTGGTCATCTTTTTTGTTGCAGTTGTTACGGATTGGCTGGATGGGTATCTTGCCAGAAAGTGGGACTTATCAACAGACCTTGGACGTATAGTAGACCCATTTGTGGACAAGGTTATTATCTGTGGAGCTTTTATTATTTTTATACATATCGCAAAGGATGTTATTGCACCATGGATGGTAATTGTAATAGTGGCCAGAGAATTTTTTGTCAGTAGTATAAGGGGTTTTTCTGAATCAAAGGGTGTTAAATTTGCCAGTAATATATGGGGAAAGACCAAAATGTTTATACAATCATGGACTATTTGTGCCTTAATTCTCTACTATGCATACTTCGAAAAATATAGGTTGGGCTGAATACATGGTCGGTGTTTTCATGTGGATCACTATAGTAGTTACCGTTGCTTCTGGCATAACATACGTATACTCTGCAAAAAAGACATTACTGGCTGCTTGAGGAACAAACAGCCAGTATATGTTTTCAAGACGAAATATATCTAATGTTTATCGTATCATCATAGAATATGTTATTGTGCCAGAAACAGGATTTATTCTTTCACAACAAACATACCTTCATAATCACCCAGCAGTACCATTTTGACTCTGTCGTGCCATAGATCGCCGAACTCCTTAATCTCCTCATCGGTACCTGTTCCGCTAACGGCAAGAGGCATTAACTCTCCCATCTTGGGATTACCGGGCAGCATACTATTGTTATAGGAAACCTCTACAGATTTCCCATTGTCAATCCTTTCAAAGATTGCTGAGCATATTGAGCCTGCAGGCGCTTCACTGGATTCATCAAAAGTCAGGAGGTTATGCCTGTTGAATCTGCCGCCTCCCAGTCCGTGAAATCCATTATCTCCGGCAGCACCGGTTATAAGCGTAACTACCTGAGAGATTGGTCCATTAACCCTGTATTCGATACCGCCTCTAAATGTCACTTTAATCCCACCTCTGCTAGGAATTTCATCTCCATAAAGGTGGTTTATTGCAGTTTGAGTTAATCTATATGCACCTGAAACCGCAAGGCAAGAATGGCCGGCAGTCTTCACTGCATCTTCATATCTATATACAAATGGTTCATCCTTGTCCATGGCGCCCAATGCCACAGCAAGTGGATCTTTCATTTTAATTGGTTCTACCTGATCAAAGAAATCCTTGTTAAACTTAGTCTGTCCTTCTGCCATTGTTTTACCTCCACACACTATAATAATTAAAATAAAAATGATAAACATATTTGTAAAAACCCGAGAAACCTCATTTTTCCTTGTCTCAATATAAACCTCCATTAATTTAATTGCCTTTAAGCCTTAAGCGAAACCCTTTTATGATCATTGCGTATGCACGCAATCCAATTAGTCGTTTAATTATATGTTGAGGGATATTAAAAATCAACTTATAAAAATTACGTGGTATTATGCGATCAGCGACGGTATGAGTGGTTGAAATGTTTGTCGTATAGTTTTGAATATTCGAAGTTTTTAGATAGCACATCACCTACTATAATTATGGCAGTCTTCTTGATGTCATTCCGGGTTATTTCGTCTGCTACATCGCTAAGGTTGGAAATGATAACTTTTTCATCTTTCCAGCTTGCCTTGTACACAATTGCGACGGGACAATTGGTTCCATAGACTGGCTTGAGGATGCTTACAACTTTATCAATTTCATTAACGCTCAAGAATATGCATAGAGTTGCTTTCGATTTTGCGAGGACCTCTAACCCTTCTGTTTCAGGTACGGGTGTTCTCCCCTCAATACGCGTTATAATTACAGTTTGTGATACACCTGGTAAAGTAAGTTCCTGCTTTAATGTTGATGCTGCCGCTAGAAAAGAACTCACGCCAGGTATTACTTCATAATCAATCCCACGTTTATCCAGCTCTGACATTTGCTCTTGTATTGCCCCGAAAATCGATGGATCTCCTGTATGAACCCTGGCAACATCTTTATTATCTTTCTTCGCTTCTTCTATTATATTTATGATTTCATCCAGAGTCATAGATGCAGAATCGTATACCCTTGTATCTTTACCGCAATACTTAAGGATATCAGGGTTTACCAGTGAACCTGCATATATGCAATATCCGGACATTTCGATTGCTTTCTTCCCTTTTACGGTAATGAGCTCGGGGTCACCAGGGCCGGCGCCAATGAAGTATACCTTCATACTGTTTTCAGGAAAATGAAGATTTGATTATCAAATAGAATACTGCTGTTAACAATGCTGCGGCAGGAATTGTTATCACCCAAGATATGACTATCTCTCGAATGGTTCTCAGGTTTAAAGAGTTTAAGCCTCTGGCGAGTCCCACGCCGAGTACAGCCCCTACCAGAGTATGGGTAGTTGATACCGGTATAGCAAGTTTAGAGGCCAATACTATAGTTATGGCAGCCCCGAATTCAGCCGCAAAACCCCTCGTGGGGGTTAATTCAGTAATGTATTTTCCTATGGTTTCGATGACACGCCATCCCCAGGTAGCAAGCCCGATAACAATGCCCAGTCCTCCTAATAAAAGTACCAGTAGAGGAACCTGCGCCTCCATTCCTACCACTCCGGACTTTATTGCAGACAGAACACCCGCCAATGGCCCAATGGCATTGGCCACATCGTTTGCACCATGGGCAAAAGCGACAAAGCAGGCGCTCAAGATTTGCAAATAAATAAAAATCTTTTCTACAGTCAGATATTCTGTACTGACGTGTTTTATATGAGAGTATTTCTCTAATCGGCCAGAGATATTTTCCGATTTATCCAACACTTTTGTGATTTCATCAGAAAGTTCTCCAGTGACGGATTCTTTTACCCTTCTAAGATGCAACACAACCTTCTGCATGCTCTTTTCGACCTTCGGATCAATAAACTCCTCTTCGTCCTTTTCTGATATGGAAGATTTGACTCTTTTGACCAGGGGTATACTGATAAGAGCACCTAATAATCCCACCAGTCCGGCAAGTACCAGGGCATGAATGAGAGGTAGATCGAGGTGAAGATTCTTTAATCCCTTGAAAACCATTACCAGTGTCAGTATTCCTACAACAAAAAATACTAAAAATGGTGTCATCCTTTTAGCTGAATCGACCGGAGTTTTTGAATAAAAAATAATCCTTCTCAAAAGAATAAATATCGAGAAGGAGATTGCCCCCGCTTAAAACAGGTGATACCACCCAACTGGCAGCAATCTGTGATACTTTGTTCCAGTGAATAGCGCCAAACCCACTGAATAAGATACCGAATCCCAAAACAGCTCCAACGATAGCGTGAGTAGTGGAAACAGGCCACCCTTTATATGAAGCAATGTTCAGCCATGCGCCGGCGGCCAATAACGCTGCAATCATTCCATATATATAGCTGTTTGGATCTGAAGTAAATATGGCGGGGTCAATAATTCCTTTTCTGACGGTGTTTGTAACGTGTGAGCCAACTAGAAATGCCCCGGAGAATTCCATGAGGGCGGCGACGAGAATAGCCCATTTAAGGGGTAAAGCCCCTGAGCCGACAGAGGTACCCATGGCATTTGCCACATCATTGGCACCGATATTCCAGGCCATATAAAAACTGATGCAGAGGGCTAAAATAATGAGTATCGTTTCAGGGCTCAAGTTGCTCTCTCTATAGCATTATTCAAGGTCAAGTAGATTGCGAATACGGTGGGCTAACTTTTCAGATGTGTTTGATAATGTTCTTATTTCTCTCAGGATTAATAACCATAACTGGAATTCAGCATGTGTAAATTGGTCCTCATTACTAAAAATATTCTTAAGTAACTTCCGTTGAGTCAAGTCGGTTTCATGCTCCTTCAGGGCTACATTGCTAACCATAGACCTGACTTTTTCCGCCTCGCGACCGGTAAAAGAGGTTTCAAGCAGATTGTCAAACTCATCTATAATCTCTTTGATGAGTTCATAAGTCTCGAAGTTCTTGTTTAAAAAGCTTTTTGAAATCATCTTTGAATATATCCTTTAATGTAAGATTTTTAAGTGTAAGTAATATTCCTATGTCCTCACAATCGTCTGCAATATCATCCTGTAATGATAAGATTTCCAATAATGCAGCCTTGCTGACAGGCATAAACAGGCCGCCCGGAAGATGATTGCGTAATTCATTCTTTGTGGTATCCGCTATCGCCTCAAGCTTTGAAATTTCTCCGGATATTCGTGAGACTGACTTTGAATCGTTTTCCTCCAAAGCCTCAAATATCTCTTTTACTTTTTTGACACATTCATTCACATCCTGCATATGCTTTTGCAGGGGGGCGAATGGTGATTTTGCAAATAACTTTGCCAGCGTTCTCATGTCGTTTGGTTTAAAAAACAATAATTTGATATAGAATCTTTTATTACACTATTCTAGTTGAAGCAGTATTGCATTAAAACAAAAACCTGTAGGATTTCAATGTTTTTTTCTTTGTTATTATATTTTGTTGTTATCAGTATGTTAATCTTATATCGCAAAAATACGATAATAGATAATAAAGTCAAGAAGAATTTAAAATTTTCTAAATGTATTTATTAAGGCTTAGATTTGTTCTTTTGTGGATTTTAACTGATAGGCAGGCAGGTGCGGCTAAGTAGTTGCAAATTTTCTGGCATCATCGATCATCTCTTTTGCCTGTTTTCTTGTGACTTCAGTCTTTTCCGTACCCCTTATCATTTCTGCAATCTCTTCGAGGCGTTCTTTAGTTGAAAGTATATAGATAGTTACAGATGTTTTACTATTCCTGGAGAATTTATTTACCTTGAAATGTTGTTCAGCATAGCTGGCTATCTGGGGCAGGTGGGTAATGCAGATAACCTGATGTGACTGCGAAACCAGTCTTAGTTTTTCACCAATGATTCGTCCCATCCTGCCTCCAATATTAGCATCTATTTCATCGAATATGAGGACAGGGGTTTGATCGGCTGATGCCAGGTGCCGTTTCAATGCCAGCATTATTCTGGAAATTTCCCCACCCGATGCAATTTTCCTGAGCGGCTTAAGCTCTTCACCGGGATTGGACGAGAACATGAATTCAATATGATCAAAACCCGATCTACTGCCAGCTTCCAAATTAAACTGTTTTGTATTAGTTATATCTATAGATGAGATATCAATATCAAATCTACCGTTTGTAATGCCCAGATCGGCCAGTTCCTTTTTAACAAGAGCAGAAAGCTTTGTACCGGCCTTCTCGCGCGACTGCGTCAATTTCTTGCCTGAATCAATTACAGATTTTCTTAATTTTTCTAACTCTTTTTCTGTGCTGCCGAGATATTTGTTTTCCTTCAGGAGTTGTTCCAGTTTTTGATTTTTGATTCTTTTACAATATGAGAGTATGCCTTCTATCGTTTCACCATATTTACCTTTAAGGCGCCGAATGGTTTCAATTCTATCCTCTATTTGTTCTAATCGCTCAGGGTCAGAATCATGTCCTTCTACACACTTACCTAACGTAATAGCCACGTCTTCTAATTGAAAAAGAGATTGATTACAGACTTCCAGCGGATTTTCAAAACTATTGTCAATATCCTTTATCTTGCTCAATTCATTTGAGATTTCTTTCAACCTCGAAATTATAGAATGGTCAGATT
This sequence comes from uncultured bacterium, assembly GCA_964010955.1. Classification (GTDB taxonomy): domain Bacteria; phylum Planctomycetota; class Brocadiia; order Brocadiales; family Scalinduaceae; genus Scalindua. Next base: position 4,681 of record CAXGMX010000032.1, on the reverse strand, counting down.
CATACAAACTGTCAGTGCAATATGACAATGTATTTTGTATCTTCTCTGAATTTGCAAGGATGAAACGTTCCTTTTCCAGTATGTCTAGTTCGTCTGGTTTTAGACAGGCGCTTTCGATTTCGTTAATTTCAAAATGGCAGAGGTCTATCTGCCGTTTCCTCGCTTCCTGATGTTCGTTTAGCGATTGTATTAATCTCTCTTTCTCGATCGCTTTGGTGTAAACCTCTGTGAATTTGCCCCGATTGGTATCTAACTTTCCAAAGCCATCCAGGATAATGAGTTGGTTTAGCGGTTTGGTCAATGACTCATGTTCATGTTGACCATGTATATTCACTAATAGTTCACCAATCTCTTTCAATAGAGGGACAGTTATTGGTTGATTATTGAGCCTGCACCGGTTTCGTCCATTTTGGTCTAGATTTCTCTGAATGATAATCTCTTCATCATCAAAGCTGTCTATGTGTTCTTCTAACTTTTTACGAATATGTTCATTTTTGATAATAAATACACCGCTTACGGAAACGTCTTTCTTGCCGGTTCTGACAATATCATTTGTTACACGGCTGCCAAGGAGAAAGTTTAAAGCACCTATTATCAGAGATTTGCCGACACCTGTAGTGCCGGTAAAGATATTTAAACCTTTATTGAATTTTACTGTAATATCATCAATCAGTGCAAAATTAGTGATATAAAGTTCGCTTAACATGATTTATAAATTAATTGAAGTAATCTGCTTGAATGAAAGGGGCTTCATCAAGCTATTCCGTGGTTCCTAGAAGTGTCTGATAAATTTTCTGTATGGAATGTAAGTTTACCGTTTGATCGTTGGCTAAAATATCTTAGCTTCAGCTTTTTCCAGCCTTTAGTGATTCGTTTAAATCTATTAGTAACTGGTCTAAGTTCGTAGGGTTTATCTTTGTTGCCTGGCTTATATTAATGGCCCTTGTAAGTGTGTTTCTGAGAATAGGATTCTTGAGCTGAGTAAAACCTTTGCTTACAAGAACGTCTATTGTCTGTGGATGTTGTTTTATAAGATAATACACATTTGTTGACGCCGTAACAGCAGCTATTTCATCATGCACTTCATCATCTCTGGTACCTCGTTTCCCTTCATTTATGGTCTTCCATATATTGATACCAAACAGTAGTATAGCCAGACACTCTATAAAACCACTTACGCCCATTAGCCAAAAAGCAGGGGCGGAACCGGTATGAACGGCAACAGGTTGGAATATAACCCTTATTGCACATCCAACGTTTATGAGAATAAATATTTTTGTTAACATTGTATAACTGTGAAGTTTGATGCCCTGACTGATTGGTATGATTCTTGATGCAAAACCAAAGATCAACATGGTAATGAATCCGACTGTAACCGCATGTCTATATGCTCCAATTAATGCATGCGAAACAGGAATGCCAGCCGTTTCAACGAAGGTGAAGATTAACATGGCGGCTTCAGCAAAAACCAACCATACAATACCAGCCCAGACAAATTTCTCATAACTCTTCTCAATCTCCATTCCGGAGAAATCTACTTCCGGTTTTGTAAGTATATTCAGATTATAAAAGAATAGCAGAATGAACACAAACTCAAGGCAACCCGAGGTGAAATATAGAGAATTAAAGATGTAATAGGCTGGCATGTTTACATCAACAAAGTATGCCATTAATGGTTGAGAAGTTGCCCTGAGAATTATGGAAAAATTTAACCCTAACATAATGAGCAGATTCATTTTTGGATTAGGTGTTTTCAGACCTAAAAAGGCAGGTATGGTTCTGCTCAAAACACCAAATATCACTAAGATTATGAATCCCATTACCTGGATATGTCGAAGTGGATATATCAGAATATGAGGTAAAACGGTTTCACCAACTTTAAGCATATACAAGGTTGCGCCAGTAAGGACTAACGCCTGGACAAGGAACCACAGATAGCCGGATATCAAGAAGCCTTCGTATGTCTCAAGTTCCTGCTTTTCCGCAGCCAGGATTGTCTTAAATGCAACTATCAGGAATATTAATACGGCCAGGACCTCCAGCAGACACCCTGCAATGATGAGTAATTTGAAGAAAGGGGAATTTAAAAATGGAAGAAGTGTTTTGAACAGAAATACCAGTAGAATACCAACAACCATAAAATAGAAAGATAAATTAGCAAGTCTGCCACTATATAATTTTATGGCATAAAACCGCGGGAGCACAAAATATGATATTCCCATTATGAAGAGTCCACACCAGCCAAAGATTTGCGTGTGGCCATGGGTTTCTATCAAGACCTTTGACACAGCATAGAGAGAATGTTGAATCCCCATGTAGAAAAGCATGAATGCACCGTAAACACATCCGGTTGTAAGCGCTATGACAATCGCAGTTTTTATGAACTTTTTCGTATATATTCTCGTATGCCGTATCCAGATCTTCTGCAGATATTTCCGGCGCGGCTACCTTTCCCTGAATAACATCATTAAGCTCTTTAATCAGGCAATCAGCGTCTACATTATGAACTCTGGCAAAGAAATAGACTGCCTCCTCCGGGCCATATTCACCTCCGCATTCGAGCAGGCCATATTTTGAGAATACACCTTTGGTTTGAGGATAGTTCTTTATAATGTCTTTTACCGTTACCGTTCCTGTTATTTCTAATTTCTCTGATTCTACAGTTTCTGTAACGGGAGAAGGAGGTGGAGGCGTTTCTATAACTTCTTTCTCGGATGTATCTTCGACTGTACTGCTCTGCTCAGGGTCAGATTCAGCACTCTGTACTGGTTCCTGCTTTGGAATTGCCTCATTCAGTGCATCTACCAGTTCATCAAGATTCTTTACATTACAAGCTATTGCTGTTTTTTCTATGCTCTGTACTCCACCACAGCACATGTCAACGCCGAACCTGGTAAATATCTTGTCCGTTTCTGGGTATTTGTTAATCACCTCATTGACAATCGTATCCTTAGTTATCACAAACTTATCCAGACTCATTAGAAATATGCCCCTTTTATACAATATGCGATAGATTTTATTGTCATTAGCGGTTTCTTAAACTCAAAAGACATTAACTTAAACCATTTACAAATAGAGCTATGAAACGACAATTATACAAATAAAAAAGGCTAAATCCATTCTAAAAATGCAATCTAAACAAAAAGGACTTGCAATATCGTAATTCATGTGATTTATTGACATAGTCTTGAAGAAGGGATTAATAATAATATTTACCGGCAAAGGGAAAGGAAAAACAACTGCCGCAATGGGTCAGGCACTGAGGGCCGTAGGGCAGGGGTTAAAGGTATTAATGCTTCAGTTTATAAAGGGAACGTTGAATTATGGCGAACTTGAGTCAATAAAAAGGCTCGAGCCGGATTTTAAGATACAGCCGCTTGGAAAGGGCTTTATTCGTTCTAATTCAAAATTGGATGAAAACGAAGCACTGGAAAACGTTACTCAATCATGGAAACATGCCAGGAATGAGATTCTCTCAGATAAATACGATATGGTTATTCTGGATGAAATTAATTATGTCATTAGCTATGGCCTGTTACCTGTTGAGGAGGTATTAACACTATTCGAAGAAAAACCGGACAGTCTTCACCTCATCCTGACCGGAAGGGACGCACATAAAAGTATAGTTGAAAAAGCTGATTTAGTTACTGAGATGAAGGAAGTAAAGCACCAGTATTCTAAGGGTGTTAAGGCTCAAAAGGGGATAGAATTCTAAATAGAGAATAAAATGGGACAGACAAAACTAAATGTGATATTATTGAATCACACGAAAGACCCTGAGGGCTTGATCGCTCACGCTGCCAAGTTGTGCTACAGCCCCCAGCTCGGTAGAGCAACTAAAAGATAAGATTGAAAAGTTCGACAATAGAAAGTTTATTGAAAAACTCCTTAAACTGGGACACCTTTCCCCATTAGAGCATGTTTCGTTCAATTTTGGTGTAGAAGGAATATCCAGAGCATGTTCACACCAACTTGTCAGGCACAGAATCGCATCATATTCACAACAAAGCCAGAGATATGTAGGCGAACATAGCGAAAAACACAAAAACTCTGGAGAACAAATATTTGATTTTATTATACCGCCGAGTATTGAGGCTGCAGGTAAAAATGAATGGTTTGTGGAAAAGATGCGAGAGATCCAGAAATGGTATGATGAACTTGTTGAAGCGTTGGGTGATTCCGGGGAAAAGGCAAATGAAGATGCACGCTTTATCTTGCCTAATGCCGCCGAGACAAAGATAATTATCACTATGAATGCCAGAGAATTACTTCATTTTTTCAGTGTAAGATGTTGTAACCGTGCCCAATGGGAGATAAGGGACCTTGCAACTGAAATGCTGAGGTTGGTCAGAAATATTCTTCCCGGCATCTTCTCTAAGTCAGGGCCAAATTGCGTAGCCGGCCCTTGTACGGAGGGTGAAATGACCTGTGGTAAGATCGATGAGGTCAGAGAGAAGTTTAAAGGATTATGATTTGATTTAACAGAACGCTGGTTTTCACATAAATATACAAACATTAACCATTCACATTTAGTTTCTTTTGTCTTCATAATTTTCGTTCAACTGTACCCCAAACAAAATTTCAGATATTTATGGACAATAATAATTTTAAGGGAAACTTTTCAGCGACAGCTATAGGTAGTTATCCTCATAAGAATGTTGATGAAGCATGTGACCTTATC
>CAXGMX010000031.1:0-13238 GCA_964010955.1 uncultured bacterium | reverse complement strand
AAATCTATTACTAGCCAATTACTATGCCCTGCCTTCAATCGTTGACCGGGACGAAGGCTTATTTCCAGAATGGATTTTTAGTTATCTAAAGGGATCAACAAATACTGCCTGTCCTGTCTCTGCAAATATATTATCTGCACCTTTGTCTGCCAGATCTTCATATTGAATCCTTGAAAAAACAACATTTAACTTGTTATTAGAAATAAATAATCCGAATATGGTATATACTTCTGATTTGAAAAAACCTTTTCCCTTTGCATAACTCGAATTTACCAATATATATTGCGATGGAGGTGCTTTAGTAAAAGCGTCTACTATATGTGGTGTTAAATTTAATAATTCACTTTCCCCGAAGATATTCTGTTCTTTCCCCCATCCCGCTACGCCTCTTTCTTTATAATAGATAGAAGAAAGGACACTGGATATAATATCCTTACTTAAATATTTTGGATGATCAAGAGTTACCTTTGAAGCCCCTTTTGTACTCTTTACTTTTTCTAGTCTTATATATGTTTTGCCTTCATTAAATATATTACTATTCAGGCCTTGAGACTGTGCCTGTCCCTGTCCCATATTACTTAATACTTCCATGCCTTGACAACCAAAAGTTCCATACAAAATAACAAATAACAAGAGAGCCTTTATTTTCTTATGCCACATTTTAATTATTTTTTTCCTATAAATATTTAAAATTTGTTTAAAAGTTCCTTCTTTTTCAATTCATAATCTTTCTCTGAAATTAAACCTTCATCGCTGAGAACTTTTAATTCTTTTAGTTTTTCCCGTACATCTTGATAATTTTTCTTTTCTTCAATAAAGCTCTTGTCAGTCCTTATTTTTCTTTCAATAGTCCTGCTGCGATCTGATGGAATTGAAATATCATTAATATTGTCACTCATGTTAGCATTATCAGTGCTGGCAACGCCATATAAATTACTACTCAAGTCAATAATAAGCCAGTTTTGGCGTCCCGGTGCAAACCGTTGCCCTGCCGTGGGAACAAGGCTCCAGCGAGAGCTTCTCTTTACATCAAGCGGATCTTTAAATTTAGCCTTATTGCTTTTTCTAAATGCCCTTCCATCACCGATATTTTTTTACTTAGGATTGTACTAAAAACAACGTTGAGGTCGTTACCCGTAATAAACATACTGAAAAAACTTTGACTATCAGACAAAAGTACCTTATCAGAAGTTGCAAAAACCAGAATATCTTGAGAATCAGTAGCCATTGAGAATGCACTTATTATGGGAGGTATAATAATCTGCAACTCTTCCTGCCTGAATAATTTCTTTTTAACTGCGCTGTCCTTGATTAATGATTTCTGCTTGTAATAAATGGACGAAAGGATATTGGCAAGCCCTGATCCCGTAAAGTAGTATGGATGATTAAGGTCTTTCTTAATTACGTTTCCCTGCTCATCAAGTTCTTCTCGTATTTCGACAGAAGTATTCTGATCATCGATTGTTGCCCCGACTATGATTCTTTTCTTTTGAATATTCTTATTAATTTTAGGCAGCGAGAGAGAACAGCCAAATGTTAGTGTTATCAACAAAAGTAAAGATACAAATTTTAGAGCAGTATAATATTTCATAAAAAAATATTCTTCTTTAACAGATTTTATCAATTGCTTCGGCAAGAGAAGACACCTCGGTAATTTTTAGAGATTTTATTCCTGACGTGTCACTTGAATTGTCCTTTGGAACAATGGCATTTTTAAATCCTAATCTTTCAGCTTCTTTCAATCTGCTTTCAAATTGGCTTGCTCCTCTAATTTCACCGCCCAAGCCTAATTCGCCAATAATGATTGTATCACCTGGTATTGCCACGTCCTTGAAACTGGATGCAATCGCAATTGCAATTCCAAGGTCTGCTGCCGGTTCATCGATTTTTTACACCGCCAACAACATTCACAAAGATGTCATGTCCTCCTAAGAGAAGGCCCGTTCTTTTTTTCCAGCACGGCTATTATCATAGCAACTCTGTTATAGTCTGCACCACTTACTTTACGTTCCGGCGTACCGAAACTTGACCTGGTTACAAGCGCCTGCACCTCTACAAGCAGGGCTCTTGTACCCTCAATACAAGAGATAATTGAAGACCCTGAGATCAGGTTTTGTGTTCTGGAGAGGAATATTTCTGAAGGATCACTAACCTCCCTAAGTCCGCTGTTTCGCATCTCGAAAATCCCTATCTCATTTGTAGGCCCAAAGCGATTCTTTACAGCCCTTAATATCCTGAATGACATGAATTTTTCACCTTCAAAGTACAGTACTGTATCGACCAGATGTTCTAACACTTTGGGACCGGCAATTACTCCCTGCTTTGTAACATGTCCCACTAAAAAAACGGAGGACTCAGTCTTTTTTGATGCTTGAATTAGTTCATTGGCACATTGCCTTACTTGTGAAACTGTTCCCGGAGAGGATTCGAGAACCGGCTTGAACACGGCTTGTATTGAGTCAATTATGACAAGTTTAGGGCTGATTTTTCTGATGTGTTCAAGAATAACATCTAAATTGTTTTCTGCAACCAAAAAAATATTCTTAGATGATACATTAAGTCTGTCTGCTCGTAATTTTATTTGTGCGCTTGATTCTTCCCCTGTTACGTACAAGGATACGCAACCCTGCTCACTAAATTTTTGACATATTTGTAGCAGGAGAGTTGATTTACCTATTCCAGGTGTGCCCCCAACCAAAACTGCAGAGCCTGCCACAATACCACCGCCAAGAATTCTATCAAACTCTTCAATGTTGGTATTAGCCCGAAGTTTGCTTACGGTTTTTACGTCTGATATACAGGTGGGATTTTCTATATCATATTCCGGAAGGGTGTGAGTATATCTAGATTCGTATTTTTCTTCTGTCATTGAATCCCACTCTTCGCAACCGGAACATCTACCTACCCATCTACTGGTTTTCCATCCACATTCCGAGCAGACATAAACAGTACTGGCTTTTGTCATAATATAACTTCATTTCCCCTTAGAGTTTTTTATAATTATCACAAGATAGTTGTGTTCTTGCAAGCAATAAAAAAAGGGGCTCGAAAGCCCCTTTTTAAATATTTACTCAATTTGCTATATTACTATCCAATTATTTGATCTTCGAATCACTTGTGACTAATTCTTCCTTTACTGTTGCCTCTTCAAAAGCCAGTTTTTCGTCCTTCAGTTTTACCTTAATGGAATCATTCTCTTTGAACTTTCCTCTGAGTATTTCTTCAGAAAGTGGATCTTCTAATAAGTTCTCTATGGTTCTATGAAGCGGCCTTGCACCATAATTTGGTTTAAAGCTTTTGTCAATAAGAAAATCAGTTGCTTCCCTGGTTATTGAAAGTGTTATTTTATAATTGTTAAGCCTCTCACGTATGCTTTCTAATTCGATCTCTACAATCATTCTCAGGTCTTCCTTTGTAAGATCTCTAAATACGGCAATATCGCTAATCCTGTTGATGAACTCCGGGCGAAAATGCTTTTCAACCGCCTGTAATAGTTGCTCGCGAATAGATTCATAAGACTGCACTCCAGATGTTTTCTTGAACCCTAACGAGGCTGTGTTTTTAATTATGTCTCCACCAATGTTTGAAGTCATTATAATAATTACGTTACGAAAATCAATATGACGTCCAAAACTGTCTGTTAATTTTCCTTCCTCCAGAACCTGTAACAACATATTAAATACGTCTGAATGTGCTTTTTCGATTTCATCCAGGAGAACTACGGCGTAGGGACGTCTTCGTATTTTCTCCGTTAACTGTCCTCCTTCCTCAAAACCGACATAACCTGGAGGAGCGCCTATTAGTCTTGATACATTATGTTTTTCCATGTATTCAGACATATCTATTTGAATCAATGAATCTTCATCTCCGAATAAAAACTTAGCCAAGGCTTTTGAGAGGAGAGTTTTTCCAACTCCTGATGGGCCTATAAAGATAAAGCTGGCACTCGGCCTGTTTGGGTTCTGTAGGCCTGCCCTTGACCTTCTGACGGCCTTTGCTACTGCGTTAATAGCATTATCTTGTCCTATGACTGTTTTACAAAGTTCTTTCTCGATATCGAGCAATCTCTTTGCTTCTTTTGCCTCCATACGTTTGAGCGGTATGCCAGTCATGGTTGAAACTACTTCTGTAATAACCGCCTCATCTACAGTTCCGTCTATCTCCGTACATTTCTCTCGCCATTCCTTTTCTACGTCACCCTTTTTCTTTTTTAATTTGTCTGCTTTATCTCTCAGCTTTGCTGCTCTCTCAAAATCCTGTAATGCCACGGATTTATCTTTTTCCTTTTCGAGATGTTCTATTTCTTTCTCTATATGCCTTAAATCAGGAGGATGCGTAGTTGCCTTAAGTCTTACACGCGCACCCGCTTCGTCAATAACGTCTATTGCCTTATCAGGTAAGAACCTTCCAGTGATATATCTTGTTGCATATTCTGTAGCAAATTTTAATGCTTCATCAGTTATTTGGACCTTATGATGTGCCTCATATCTATCCCTTAAACCTTTTAAAATTTCAATGGTTTCTTCCTTAGAAGGCGGGTCAACAATTATTGTTTGAAATCTTCTTTCGAGCGCGCCGTCTTTCTCAATGTATTTCCTGTATTCGTCAAGAGTAGTTGCACCAATACACTGTATTTCTCCTCTGGAAAGAGCAGGCTTTAAGACATTAGATGCATCGATTGCACCTTCTGCACCTCCTGCGCCTACTAATGTATGCAGCTCATCTATGAAGAGGATTATATTTTTTGCTCTACGAACCTCTCCCATTACGGCTTTGATTCTCTCTTCGAATTGGCCTCGGTATTTTGTTCCTGCAACCATCATCGCCAAATCTAAAGCAACTATTCTTTTGTCACGCAAAAGAGTTGGAACCGCTCCACTAACCACAGCCTGTGCCAATCCTTCTACTATCGCCGTTTTTCCAACACCCGCTTCCCCCAGCAAAACAGGGTTGTTCTTTGTTCGACGACTTAGAACCTGGATCAAACGTTCAATAACTGACTGTCTGCCAATTACGGGATCCAGTTCCTGATCCTTTGCCTGTTGTGTTAAATCGCGACCAAAGGAGTCAAGGGCAGGAGTCTTCGACTTACCTCTTTTTTCTTCTTTGTCTTTAGAGCCTTGTGTTGTTTCCGCACCTAGAAGCTCGATTACTTCCTCTCTTACACCTTCCAATTTTACGCCTAAATTCAACAATACCTGCGCAGCAACACCCTCTTGCTCCCTGAGTAACCCAAGTAGTTGATGCTCAGTACCTATATAGTTATGCCCCATAGCCTTTGCTTCTTCCATAGCGTATTCTAATACTTTCTTTACCCTTGGAGTGAAAGGCAATTGTCCAACCGAGACCAGGTCAGGCCCAGATTGAACTATCTTTTCTACTTCCATGCGTATCTTTTTCAAATCGATGTCTAAATTTTGTAAGACATTTGCGGCTACGCCACTACCTTCTTTTACCAAACCAAGTAAAATATGTTCTGTTCCTATATATTCATGGTTGAATCTTTTCGCTTCCTCTCTTGCAAGAGCCATCACCTTCCTTGCCCTATCGGTAAATTTGTCAAACATTTTCTGCCTACCTTTTTTTTATAAACCGTCAAGCCTCTTTCTTACATAAGAGGCTCTTATAATATTTCTTTGAGTAGAATCCAGTTCACAGCCCTGCAATTTCTGCAAATGTCCTGGAAGTGTCAGGACAAAGAGTTCATTAAGGGTTTGTATCTCGATATCATCTATCAGGCCAATGTTAACACCCATGCGTACCTGCGAAAGTAACTGTAATATTTCCTCAGAGGTAATCATTCGAGCGGCCTTAAGCATACCGTATGACCGCCAAACTCTATCTGCCAGCTGGTCCTTGCTTTCTAAAACTAAAGCCTTTCTGGCCATCCTTTCATAGCTTGTAATGCGGGGTATCACGCTTTCAATTATGGATATTATTTCTTTCTCAGATTTTCCTAATGCAAACTGATTTGAGATTTGATACAAATCTCCAGAGACTTTAGTGCCCTCTCCATATAGGCCTCTAACTACCAATCCGAGTTTTCCTACAGCATTGAAAACCTTTTCAATGTGCTTTGTCATACCAAGTGCCGGGAGATGTACCATTACAGAAACCCGCATGCCTGTACCAACATTTGTCGGACATGCAGTCAGATATCCAAACCTTGCAGAAAAAGCAAAATTTAAGCTTTTTCCCAGGATATTGTCAATTTCATCAGTTATTTCCCATGTATTTTTTAGCTCGAAACCAGAACGGATTACCTGGACCCTGAGATGATCTTCTTCGTTTATCATCAAGCTAATAGTTTCTGATTTCCCGAATGCAACACCTCTTTCTCCTTCACCCTCAGCATGTTCTTTGCTGATCAGGTGTCTTTCAACCAAGAGTAACTTGTCAACGGAAGTTGCATTGTTCAAATTTACATAAGATATATCTTGTGTTATATTGTTTTCTATTATAGTCTTTCTAAGTAAGGATTCTATTTCCTTTCTTTGTTTTAAATTAGAGCGGGAAAGGAAAGGAAACCCGGTAATATTTCTTGCCAGGCGGATTCTGCTACTTATTACAATATCAGATTCCTTGCCGGTACCCCTAAGCCACTCACCCGTTTTGTCTGAAAGATCTTTAATCTCCATCTTCGACATTCCCTGAAAGTTCATAAATTTTATCTCTTAATTCAGCCGCTTTTTCGTAATCTTCTTTTTCTACCGATTCATTTAATTCCTTGCGTAATTGGATCAATTCATTTTTCTTGATAATTTCTACACCAGCATTTGCAGGCACTTTCCCCACATGTTGAGAGCTGCCATGCATCCTTTCAATAAGAGGTAAAAGCCCTTTCTTGAATACATTATAATCCATGGGGCAGCCCAGACGGCCTTGAGACCTGAATTCCAGATAGAAAGGCCGCATACAGGACAAGTCGTTTTTGACATTTCTCTTATTTCTGGAGATACCTGGTTGATAAGACTTGTTAAAATATCAGATGGGGAAGGGGCTTTAGGGAAATGATTTGTAACATTTTGAGCACAATCTTCACAGAAATGCCTTTCTTTCTTCTCATTATCTACGATTTCGGTGAGATGTACTGTTGCCAGCTTTTTATTACATGATTCACATTTCATTACATGCATCTCCTTAAAGTTCTCATTTTTTTGTCCATTTTAATATTTCCATAACCTCTCCAAGAGAAGTCTTTCCTTGAGATATTTCTTCACGGATCCTGTTTTCTTTTTCCAGCCAATCCATTGCGTGGTTAGCCATTTCTTTTGCTTCACGCCTTGGTATGACAATTAAACCGTCACTGTCGCCAACTATCCAATCGCCATTATTTATTGTAATTCCTGAAATATTTAAGGGTATGCCTATCTCGCCAAAACCTTTAGGCTCTCCTGCATTTGGCATTACCAGTTTTGCAAATGTAGGGAACTTTAATTTTCTGATCTCGCTACTGTCTCGAACTGCACCGTTTACGACAACTCCCCCAAGCTTCTTCTGTATAGCGCTATGTGTGGCAAGCTCTCCCCATACGGCAGGGCCTACGCCTCCGGAATCAATAACTATTATATTTCCTTTTTCAGCCCTATCTATTGCCTCAACTGTTTTTGCCCAGTCGCCAGGGTATGTTCGAACAGTTACTGCCTGTCCGATCATCTTAGTTTCCAAGCTTATACATTTGAGGCCAGTAATTCCTTTGAGACGGTGGCTGCCGTCTGATATATTTGCGGTAGAAACCTTCTCTAATATTTCGTGTATATTGTCGTCTACAGCCCTTTTAAATAAATCTGCAGCTATCCGCTTACGATTTGATATAGCTTTTTTTAAATTAGTAGTAGCGTTTTTTATGTCGGTCGCTTTGCTAATTGCACCACCTACCACTATAATTTTTGCACCCGCATTTATTGCGTCAACTGCCGTTTCAGAATTAATTCCTCCTGCAACGGCAACAGGAATTTTGACCTTTGAGCAAATTTTAGAAAGTCTTTTAAAGGGATCATTCCCCAGCATTTGCTCGTCTATAGCTGTATGAACACCTATAAAGTCGGCTCCCCATTCCTCAACATCTATTGCGCGCTCTACACAATCGGCAACTCCAAGGAAGTCGACTTCTATTTTTATTCCGTAATTTTTTCCTGCACTTATACACTCCTTTATAGTTGAGTCCGGCGCGCTGCCCATAACGACTGCGATATCTGCTCCTGCCTTAGCGGCCGTTTCCATTTCCAGGCGGCCTGCGTCCATTGTTTTCATGTCAGCAACTATCGTTGTTGTTGGAAACTCTTTCCGAAGTGTCCTGACAGAATCCAACCCTTCGCTCTTAATCAGGGGAGTACCCGCCTCAACCCATTCAACCCCTGCATCAACCGCTTCTTTGGCTACTTTAACAGCGCGTCTTAAGTTTATAAAATCTAAAGCTAATTGAAGAATAGGAGTGTCTAAATTAATATTCACTTATTGACTTGTACAAAGAACGGCTTATACATAATATGCAGCTGCACAATTTTCAGATTCCCATGTTTTTACTTTAGTAATGAGTATTTCTGGAGGTAACTTTTCGCTTAAGTTATCATATATTACCTTTGAAACATTTTCCGTCGTGGGATTTTCTTGATTAAATTCTTCGAGTTCATTTAAATAAGAATGATCAAAACGAGAAAGTATCCCTTCGAGTGTCTTTTTTATAATCTTAAAATCCATGACCATGCCTAACCCGTTAAGTTTCTCCGACTTAAGCGTTACCTCTACCTTCCAGTTATGACCATGCAGCCTTTCACATTCTCCCTCGTAATCCCGTAAATTATGAGCGCCGGCAAACGTTTTGTGTACAACTAATTCATACATATTAAATTTAATGCATAATACTACTTATCGGCAGTAACAGATAATTCCTTAACACATTAATTCTACTTTGCTTAATATGAAAGTCAAGCGTTTTTCTGAGGCCTGGAAGCTATTAAAAAGGCAGTTTAGACGGGAATCAATTTTAGTATAAAAACTTCAACGATGCAGCTAAAAACAATATTGCAAAGACCAATACAAGGGCAATTATCTGTAATATTTTCTTATGAACGGGAGGTTGGATTAAGCAGGAACAATCTTCTTCAGTCTTCTCTTCCTTGATCAAAAAGGCATTTACACCATAAATAATAAAGAGGCAGATAGCCAATATAACCTTAATGCGTATAGCAGTTTTATACCCTGTACTCAGGCCTGCATCCGCAGCAGACATAACGCTGTCAACCGAATTAAAGATTCCAGTAACAATAAGTACTCCTATTAATATGCCAACATAGATACGAAACCTTTCGTGAACATCGTTTGCAAATGTACCTATCCCTGAAACTGATGAACTTCTTCCCAACACCGGCCGTAGTATTACTACAAGAAAGATCATACCCCCTACTAAGAGGGCTGCCGCAGAAAGATGAAGCCAGTGGTTAACCAAAATCAATTTATCAAGTAACATTTTACTCCTCCGACAATTTCATGATTAGAATTCTTCAAAACTATCCCCTTCCAAACAACATTTTGTTACTATAAGATATAGTGAAATTTGTATTAAAAATCAAAGTTATTATGCTTAATGATAATATTAAATTTATAATCCTTAAAGCTTTTGCGAGATAGATTGCATTTGATTTTCACCAAAACGCATGCTAGAATCGCTCTCAGGCCATTTACTCAATCACAATTAGTAGAACATAAGATTAAATCAAAAAGGCATTAAACGTGAATGCGACTTAGCCAAGCTTGTCTGATGGCTAGACAGAGGAATGACTGCAAGTATTGATATAATAAACAGTTAAATTTGTCAAGCTCACCATTCTGAGCAACACCGAAGGATATATTTTAGAAAAATGAAGATATTAATATCAGACAATCTTCCGGACATATATAAAACAATTCTGGAGAATGCGGATTTCCAGGTTACAATAAAGACAGATTTTACACCGGAAGAATTAAAAGAAGAGATAGGTAAGTATGACGGCTTGATTATCCGAAGTAGTACGCAATGTACTCCGGAAATTATCGAAAATGCTTCTAAACTTCGTGCAATATGCCGGGCCGGTGTCGGGGTTGACAACGTTGATGTGCCTGCTGCTACAAAGAAAGGGATTATCGTAATGAATACCCCTGGAGGTAACACAACATCAACTGCAGAGCATACAATTACACTTCTTTTAGCTTTATCAAGGAACATACCACAGGCCTGCAACTCTGTTCGTGAGGGAGGGTGGGAACGCAAGAAATTTATGGGTACTCAAGTTTCCGGAAAAACACTTGGCATGATTGGGCTGGGTAAGATTGGCAAAGAAGTCGCAAAACGTGCTATAGCGCTGGAGATGAGGGTGCTGGGATACGATCCCTTTGTTTCTAATGAAACAATTCCAAAGTTGAATGTCCAGCTCGTTAAGAACCTTGACGATATTTATAAACAAGCTGATTATATAACATTACATATTCCATTAATTAACGAAACAAAAAACCTGATTTCCCGTCGTGAGTTTGCGTTAATGAAAGATGGTGTAAGAATAATAAACTGTGCAAGAGGCGGTATACTTTCAGAGGATGCGCTTTATAACGCACTTGTAAGTGGTAAGGTGGCTGGAGCTGCGATTGATGTCTTTGAAAAAGAACCACCGGAAGGCAATAAGCTGTTGGCGCTTGACAATGTTCTTCCTACACCGCATCTTGGAGCTCTGACAGAGGAAGCCCAGTATGCCGTTGCCAGGGATGCGGCGGAACAGATGGTAGATGCGCTAAAGGACAACAATATACGAAATGCGGTTAACATGCCCGTTCAAGGCCCGGAAGAATTTCAACAGCTTAAACCCTATATAATATTAACAGAGAAAATGGGCGTACTCTTAATCCAGCTTGTAAAGGGCAGAATAAAATCCATAGACATACAATTCAGCGGTGACGTTTCAAAAAATAATATACGTCCTTTGACAGATAGTCTGTTGGCAGGCATGTTGAAGCATGTTTTAGATGAGGACGTAAATATCATTAATGCCCGTATACTGGCAGATGAAAGAGGAATAAAGATTAATGAAATAATCAGTAGTACATCGGAGGATTATACTAGTCTGGTTTTTTCCAGGATTAATACAGATAACGGTGAAAGCTCTGTCTCAGGCACCGTATTTAAAAATAATGAACCTAAAATTGAGATAATAAATGACTATCGCGTTGACATGGACCCGATTGGTCATGTCCTGATCTTGTTTGGACAGGATAGACCAGGTTTGATAGGGGACATAGGTAAGATGCTGGGAGATCAAGATGTAAATATAGGACACATGACGTTTGGCAGGAAAGAGACTGGCGGAGTAGCGATGATAGTCATAAATGTTGATGCAGTAGTTTCCCAGGAGACCCTCTTATCAATAGAAAAAATGGAATGTATTGATTCGGCGTATATGTTGCAATTCTAAGTAATTAAAAAAATTCCATGTACTGAATACCTTGAATTAGCAGGAAGAAGATTCTCACACTTTTTTATCTGAGTTTCAAATTCAGTAAAACCTCAAAAATTTTCCACAGCGAATGAAGCAGTGTATATAATATAGCTTACCGTTCTAAATCTGTCGAAGTGATATTTAAAATAAAGGAGTGCGGATGACCATAGAAAAGTGGGACCCGTGGCAGGAACTTGCACGATTACAACAGGAAGTGAATGAATTGTTCAGTAATTTCTTCGATCGTTTTTCATCAACAAAAGAAATATCTTTTACACCGCAGATAAATATGTATGAGACGGAAAAAGAGGTTGTTCTCAATGTTGCGCTTCCGGGTACACTTCAGGAAGACATTGATATATCTTTAGAGGAAGATGATGTTTTATATATCAGGGGCGAAAGGCCTGACCCACACGGAACAATAACCGGCCCACGACATATAGAAGAATTGTGTTACGGATATTTTGAGAGACAGGTACAATTGCCGGCCAAGTGTTTTGGTGAGGAAATTGAGGCAAACTATTCTGAAGGAATTCTTAATATACGAATAATTAAAAAGGTATGAGTATGGCATATGGTAATGTCAAAGAACGTGACTATTATGAGGTATTAGGGGTAAGTAAAAGTGCAACTGATGATGAGTTGAAGAAAGCATATAGAAGACTGGCCCTCAAATATCATCCGGATAAGAATCCGGGAGATAAGGAAGCTGAGCGAAAATTCAAGGAAGCCGCAAATGCTTACGAGGTGCTCAGTAATCCTGAGAAAAGGAAGATGTACGACTTGCGGGGGCATGCAGGACTTGAGGATATGGGTTTTCATGGTTTTGAAAGCAGCTCTGATATATTCAGTAGTTTCGGGGATATATTTGGAGATATATTTGGTAAACGATATTACAAAGAAAGAACCGGACCGCAGAGAGGCTCAGATCTCAGGTACGATATGACAATTTCCTTTACTGATGCTGCATTAGGATGTGAGAAACAGCTCCGATTTACAAAGAATGAAGCATGTGAAGCATGCAAGGGAACAGGCGCTAAAAACGGAGCATCAACTGTATGTTCTCAGTGTAACGGTACCGGCCACATAAGCAGGCAGCAAAAACCTGCTGGAGGGTTTTTTACCATTAGTAATCCATGTCCTAATTGTAATGGTTCCGGAAGGAAGATTGATAGCCCATGTAATAATTGTAATGGTGAAGGACGGGCATCTAAAACCAGATCTTTATCAGTTAAGATACCTGCAGGGATTAAGGACGGTTCTACATTAAGGCTTTCTGGTCAGGGTGAGGCTGGTATCAGGGCTGGAGGTGCCGGTGATTTGTATATATGTGTTAAGATAGCGTCACATCCCTATTTTGAGAGAAGGGGCCTGGATATACAGTATGATGCAAAGGTTCCTTTTACTAAAGCTGCTTTAGGCGGAGAAATAGAAGTTCCAACCTTAAGGGGTAAGGCAACGCTAAAGATACCGAGGTGCTCACAATCTAATCAAACCTTAAGGATGACAGGCCAAGGGGTTAAAACTAAAGATGGGAGAAAGGGTAACCTACTAGTGAAATAATAATAGACATTCCAAAGGAGCTATCCGCACGACAGGAAGAACTTCTAAAAGAGCTGGACGAGCTTGATAGCGGTTAAGGTTCTGTCAAAATAACCATGGAAAATACTGAGAGCGTGAAAAAGTTTTAAAATATGCAAAAACAATAAAGATTGTAGCGTTCTATGCAATAAAATATTTTTTGCCTCTTTGTTGTTTAAAAAGATAAGTATC
>CAXGMX010000030.1:0-13303 GCA_964010955.1 uncultured bacterium | reverse complement strand
ACGTATGTATGCACCTGAAACGACTTACACACTGGAATGGCGGCCGGTACAAGATGTTTTAAAAATTACGCGGCGGTATGGGTCTGCTGGGAGTTATTGGAAAGTATATGGGAATGTATCGTTTCTCAAACACGCTTGCACTTCTTGATGCTAACGTAAGGGGTGGTTGGACCTGATAAGGCGATGGGAGGGAGAAGATTCTCTAATTATACGTGGCATGGTGACCAGGCCCCGGGACATCCATTCGTTCATGGATTGCAGACATCTGATATTGACTTTGCAGACCTCAGATATTCAAAGTTGACTATACAGGTTGGAAAAAATCTGATTGAGAACAAGATGCCTGAGGCTCACTGGCTGACAGAGATCATGGAAAGGGGTGGAAAGCTGGTAGTTATTACGCCTGAGTACAGCCCTTCTGCAACAAAGGCGGATTACTGGATTCCTTGCAGGACCGGTATCTCTGATACAACAATATTCCTTTGTATGACAAAGATCATAATGGATAACAAATGGTATGATGCGGATTTTGTTAAGAAGTTTACGGACTTCCCGCTTCTGGTCAGAACCGATACATTGAAGAGATTGAAGGCCGATGAAGTTTTTGCTGACTACAAAGCACCTGCGCTTGAATATAGCGCCAATGTACAGGGATTGAAGGATAAACAGAGGGCGGAGCTGGGTGACTATGTTGTATATGATTCAAAATCAAAAGATTTTAAGGCAATAACCAGAGAAGATGTTGGTAAAAAAATGGTGGCCAAAGGTGTAGATCCTGCTCTTGAAGGCACGTTCAAGGTTAAGACAGTAGATGGTAAGGAAGTTGAGGTTATGACTCTCTTTGATATGTATAAGATACATCTCAAGGACTTTGATGTGAAGACCACTGCTGATATTACCGGTTCTCCTCCTCATCTCCTTGAGAGGCTTGCAAAGGATTGTGCAACGATCAAACCGGTTTCCATACATTATGGAGAAGGTATAAACCATTATTTCCATGCAACACTGCATAACAGAGCCACATATCTGCCTCTAATGTTAACAGGTAATATAGGATATCATGGTTCAGGTTCACATACCTGGGCAGGTAATTACAAGGCAGGTAATTTCCAGGGTTCAAAATGGTCAGGTCCGGGATTTAAGGGTATAATCGCAGAGGACCCGTTCGACATGAATCTTGATCCTCACCTGGATGGCAAAAAGGTACATGCACATAGTTATGCAATGGACGAAGAGGTTGCTTATTGGAACCATGGTGATACGCCTTTGATCGTTAACACACCTAAGTTTGGCAGAAAAAGCTTTACCGGTACCACTCACTACAATACTCCTACTAAGGTAATGTGGTTTAACAACGTAAACCTGATTAATAACGCTAAATGGGTATATGAGATGTTTAAGAATGTCAATCCAAGGATTGACCTTATTATATCCAGTGATATCATGATGACATCATCCATACAATATGCAGACGTAGGTTTCCCGGTAAATACATGGATGGAATTTGAGAACTACGAAGTTACATGTTCATGTTCGAATCCATTCCTCCAGGTATGGAAAGGCGGAATAAGACCGCTTCATGATACCAAGGACGATGTTGTCGTACCGGCGCTGGTAGGAAAGAGAATGGGTGAAATCTTAGGTGATGGCAGGTTTGCTGACTACTGGAAATTTGTATTGGAAGGCAGGCCGGAGATTTACATGCAGAGGCTCTTTGATGGTAGTGTTCCGACAAGAGGTTACAATGTAAATGATATGATTGCCGGTAAGTACGGTGTTCCGGGTGGTGCGCTTTTGAATTTCGGCACTTATCCAAGGACTCCAATGTATGAGCAGGTCGTTTATGACAGGCCATTCTTTACCGATGATGGAAGACTTCACTCTTACTGTGACATACCTGAAGCGATTGAATACGGAGAGAACTTTGTATGCCATAGAGAGGCGGTTGAAGCGACACCGTATCTTCCAAATGTAATTGTCAGTACAAATCCTTATATACGTCCTGAAGACAATGGAATATCAAAGGATCATATGGGTGCGGACGAACGTCATGTAAGGAATATAAAGATGCCCTGGAGCGAGGTCAAGAAAACTAAGAATCCCCTATGGGAGAGAGGCTACAGGTTCTATTGTGTAACCCCCAAGACAAGGCACAGGGTCCACTCACAGTGGAGTACGGTAGACTGGAACCTTATATGGAATAACAACTTTGGCGATCCATATAGAATGGACAAGAGGGCTCCTGGTCCTGGTGAGCACCAGTTACACATAAATCCGGCTGCGGCAAAGGATTTAGCAATTAATGATGGTGATTATGTATACGTTGATGCAAACCCTGTTGACAGACCATACAGAGGTTGGAAGCCGAATGATCCTTTCTATAAGGTTGCCAGGCTGATGGTCAGGGCAAAGTATAATCCATCATATCCTTACCATACAACAATGATGAAACATTCTACGTATGTTGCAACCGAGAAGAGTGTAAAAGCTCACGAGACCAGGAAGGATGGTATGGCTATGTCATCTGATGGTTATCTAGCTAACTTCAGATATGGTTCACAGCAGTCAATAACCAGGTCATGGTTGATGCCGATGCACCAGACGGATACTCTTTTTCATAAGAAGAAGGTATTTATGGCTTATATGCATGGTGGTGAAGCGGACAACCATGTGGTAAATACTGTTCCAAAGGAAACCCTTGTCAGGATTACCAAGGCAGAGGATGGTGGTTTGGGTGCCAAAGGCGTCTGGGAACCGGCAAGGACAGGATTTACTCCTGCGAACGAGAGTAAGTTTATGAAACTGTATCTTGGTGGTGGTACCACAACGGTAGAATAAAAAGTAGTTTCTTTAGATTACTTTAATGCAGCATTGGGAAAAAGCCCCTGACACTTTATGTTAGGGGCTTTTTTACTTTGTAGAAACAGAAAATACATTTATAATATTATTATATAATCTAATAATTCATAAACGCACATTTCGGGCAATAATTAGTTAGGAGTAGATTTGCAGGTTTCATTGGTATTTCCACCTTCTTGGATTCCTTCTCAGCCATTCTTGAGCTTGCCTTCATTGCAGGGCTTTCTAAAGAAAGAGGGTGTTGCTAACGTTTCAATACGTGATCTGAATATTGAGATAATGGATGCCCTGCTCTCTTCTGAACAAGTAAAGAAAACTCACGCAAACATAATTGAAAGACTCAGCAATGTTACAGAACCGTTTGGACACGAAAATAACGAAGCTGAAGTGTTTCAAGGCTTGAATGGGCAAGAGATGTGATAGAAAGCGAGGACTTAGTCCAGAAAGTAGAATGGGCGAAGGCGAATTTGAGGTCTGAAGGGTTTTATAATCTGGATGGTTATGTAGAGAGTTGGAAGATAATTGACAGATGGCTGCAGGCATTTGGTATGTTATATTGTCCGTCTGAAATATCGATTGCCGATAATTCTATGAGATACAGTGTTTATTCATCTGTAGATGTTATGAGTGCTTCTGAGAATGAGTTAGAAAACCCGTATCGTGACTTGTTTAAGGAGTACGTACTTGACTCTATAGTCAGTGAAGACCCGGGACTCGTTGGCATATCCGTAACAGCGACATCACAGGTAATGCCAGCATTTGCCCTTGCGAGATTGCTGAAGGAAGCGAACAGGGATATCCACATAACTATGGGTGGTAGTGTTTTCACGAAGCTCATTGATAATCTTCAGGATAATCATACACTTTTCGAACTGGTGGATAGTTTCATAGTATTTGAAGGAGAACATGCGCTTTTAAGGTTAATAGAACAGCTTGATGGCAAGAAGGATTTCTCTAAGGTTCCTAACCTTGTTTATAGAGAAGGGGACCAGATCCGAGTTAATGAGCCGTTCCATATAGAGGAAATAAACTCACTGCCCACTCCTGATTACGATGGATTCCCTCTGAATCAGTATTTGTCTCCAATGAGGGTTTTACCCTTACAGGGCTCAAGGGGGTGCTACTGGAGAAAATGTACATTTTGTAACCTCCATGTAGACAACTTAAAATTTCGATTAAGAAATCTGGATTTAGTGCTTGAAGATATAGAAAAACTGAAAGAAAAGTATAATACAGAATACATGTTCTTCAGTGATGAATGCATGCCGGTAAAGCAATTGGAAAATATGAGTTCCAAGTTAATTAATGATGGCATTGATATAAAGTGGATGGCAGGAGTCAGGTTTGATAAAGGGCTGACAAAAGACGTATTAAATAAGGCTAGAGATGCAGGATGCCTTAAGATGGTATTTGGCCTGGAGTCATCTAATAAAAGGGTGCTATCCTTAATGGACAAGGGGATTGAGACGGAAATGACTAATAGCATAATAGATTATTGTCTGGATGCAGACATTGCCGTACATATGTATGTTATAGTCGGTTTTCCCTCAGAAACAAGGGAGGAAGCACTCGAAACGCTTGATTTTGTAATATCAAATAAGAGATATATGGAGTCTAAAGGTGCGTCATGTCTTGCATGTCTGTTTGAATTGGAAAAGCATGCTCCCATAATGCGTGATCCCGGAAAGTATGGATTGACAAAAATAGGGCATCCCAAACAAGACGATTTAAGTCTTGGTTTCTTTTACGAGACAAGTGAGGGGATGGCCCCTGAAGAGGCAACCAGTGTATACGAGAACGTAAAGACTGAAATTGACAAAAGACTGCCTATATTTCCATACAATTTCTCGATGTCAGACGGGTTGTTATATTTAGACCACATTTCAGATAAAGTCCATGAAGCTTCTGAACGTGGTACACATAGTGAGGCTATATAAATGGATGATGAGAAAATAGACCGCGGAAGAAGGGATTTTTTTAAGGAAACCTTCTCGTATATAGGAAATGCCGTTGGTGATATAGTTAAAACTAAAGTCACAGCAATAACTAATCCTAATCCTGATTCTGATATCAATCCTGAAACAAGGCGTTATATCAGGCCTCCGGGGGCTTTGAAAGAAAAAGAATTCCTTGCCTTATGTACTAAATGCGATGAATGCGTTAAGGCATGTCCGCATTATAGTATACGGAAACTAAATAAAGATTTTGATATCGCAGACGGAACGCCCATTATTATACCCGAAGAAACTCCATGCTATATGTGCGAAGGTTTTCCTTGTATAAGGTCGTGTAAGGATGGTGCCCTTGTAGAGGTAAAAGCCAAGGAAGAAGTTGCGATGGGCAAGGCGTATATCAATGAATCTAACTGCATGGCATATGGTGTGCAATTTTGTGAGCAATGTGTAAAGAATTGTCCTATCCCTGATGCAATGTATCAGGAAGACAATAAACCTGTAGTAAGAAGAGAAAAATGTGTGGGTTGTGGTATTTGTGAAACTGTATGTAAGACTGTAAACCAACCAATCGCAATTAAGATAGTTCCGGAACAGTAATGACTTGAGGGATTAAGAAATACTTAAATTCCCCAATTCCTAAATCCCATAATTAAATAATAAATGTAAAGGTAAAATATATGAATGAATGTAAGAAACTGTTTATGTGTGAGTTCTGCCGCGATTTTGAAACATGCAAAATGCCCGAAAAAGGGTTGAAGCATAATGAATGGGCATTAAGTAACAGGATGGCCCTGATAAAGAGGAAGATTATGATTATGTCTAACAAGGGCGGTGTTGGCAAGAGTACGGTTACAGCAAATCTGGGAGTGGTGCTAGCTGAAATGGGCTATAAGGTAGGGATTGCTGATGTTGACATACACGGCCCCAATATTCCAAAAATGCTTGGTGTGGAAGGTGGAAGGCTTAAGGACAATGAGAACGGTATCGATCCATTATCTATTAATGATAATCTCAAGGTTGTTTCGCTGGCATTTCTTATTGAAAGCCCGGATCAGCCGGTTGCATGGAGGGATACTGCAAAGTATGATTATCTCCGTGAACTTGTGGGCAGTATTAACTGGGGAGTGCTTGATTTTTTATTATCTGATTTGCCTCCGGGTACAGGTCACGAACCTATTACAATGATTGAGTTAATGGGAAAGGTAGATGGCGCCATCATAGTTACTACGCCTCAGGATGTTGCTCTGTTGGATGCGCAAAAGGCGATACTATTTGCAAAAGATAATGACGTACCTGTTTTAGGGATTATTGAGAATATGAGCGTCCTGACCTGTCCTCATTGCAATGAAGAGATAGATGTATTTAAGTCAGGTGGAGGAAAAAGAATTGCCGATAAGATGAAGGTACCTTTTCTTGGCAGTATACCCCTGGATCCGGAGATTGTTTCCAAATGTGATGAGGGAAAGGCTTTTGTGGCAGGTGATAATGGTTCAAAGAATACAACTGCATTTAAGGAAATTACCGAAAGAATTCTGGCATAGACTCTAAAACGTTTGTGGCTGAAGAACATGAAATTACATGGTAAAATTGTTTGTGGTTTTTCTTAAATATTCTTTACAATATATAGCCTTGAAATAATACATTTCAGAAAGGCCCATACTTTTAATATTAATGTTGATTTGTAAATAATTAACAATTATTCAACATAAAAATGATTGATAAACATTCCAGAAAAATAAGCTATCTGAGAGTATCTGTCACAGATTTGTGTAACCTGAGATGTGTATACTGTATGCCGCCGGGTGGATCAGAACTGAGCAGGAAAGAAGAGATCCTCAGTCTTGAAGAGATACTGAAGCTTATAAAGCATGGGGTAAGTCTCGGTGTAAACAAGATAAGGATTACGGGTGGTGAACCACTTGTCAGGAAAGGTATCATTTCCCTGGTTAATCAAATTGCTGAAATTAAAGATATTGATGATATAGCAATGACCACTAATGGCGTGTTCCTGAAGGAATTTGCAACGGAATTGAAGAGTAGCGGTCTATCCAGACTGAACATCAGCCTCGATACCATGAGAGGAGACCGTTTTGCGAAAATCACAAGAGGTGGCAACATTGCGGATGTTTTCGACGGGGTTGAAGCAGTATTAAAGGCAGGCTTCAAAGGCACAAAGATGAATGCAGTGGTAATGCGTGGTGATAACGATGACGAAATACATGATTTTGTCAGATATATCATGGAGAGAGATATAGAACTCAGATTTATAGAACTTATGGCTTCCGGATGGAAAGATATGGTTGATGAAGATCGCTTTATGCCAACTTCAGAGATAATGGAGAGGGTCAGGGGAATTGGTGAGCTTGTACCGGATAAGCAGCGTGTTGGAGGTGGCCCTGCTACTATCTACAGGATAAAGGGTGCACTGGGGTCAATAGGATTTATCTCCGCGGTCTCAAAGCCATTCTGTAAGACCTGTAATCGCTTGAGGCTTACATCTGACGGCAAACTACGTTCGTGCCTCCTGACTGGGGGAGAGGTTGACATAAAAGATATCCTGCGATCTTCCAATTCAGACGAAAAGGAGATACAGGATAGGCTGACAGAAGCATTCTTTAAGGTTACCGACATGAAGCCAATCGTACATTCCGGAAGGAACAGAGCCGTAATGAACCAGATTGGTGGTTGATAATCTTAACTACGACGAAAAACGTGTAGAATAACACAGAAAATTACTCTTTTTTTCCGTTATTCCAGATATCATGTCAAAAGAATCAAAACTATCCCATATCGATGAAACCGGTGCCTCAAGGATGGTAGACGTCAGTAGGAAGGAAATCACTGAACGCATTGCAGTGGCACATGCTAAGGTTACTATGAAGCCGGAAACTTTCAATTTGATTATGGACAAGAAAGTAGTAAAAGGAGACGTCCTCGGAGTAGCCCGTGTGGCAGGTATAATGGCTGCAAAAAAGACTAGCGAACTTGTCCCGATGTGCCATCCGCTTAATCTGAATGCTGTCAATATAGACTATACAAACAATAACCTGGATTCCATCGAAATTACTTCAGAGGTGAAGATCACTGCGAAGACCGGAGTAGAGATGGAGGCGCTTACAGCTGTGTCTGTTTGCGCTCTTACTATCTATGATATGTGCAAATCTGCAGACAAATCAATGCTCATAAGTGATATATACCTTGTCAGGAAATCCGGGGGCAAGAGTGGTTTCTTCGAAAGGGAATAGAGAGGTTGTCTGTTATTTGCCAATTAGGGAATACTAACCTTATTCAAACTATATGTCATTTCCATGTGTAGGTGCCTATGCTTTCAGCCTCCTTATGTGAGAATGTTAGTGATATAATTTGATCATGACTTCAGACGTTCGATTTCATCTTTTAATTCTTTAACTTCTTTCTTCAGTGACTCTACCTCTTTATTTGAATCAGATGAAAATTTATTTTCTTCAGGAACGGCATTTGGCTGTACACCAACCATAAATGTACCTTTCTCAAACTCAACTTTTGTCATAACCCAGGAGAAAGCTGACTGAGAGTCTAATGCCAGTTCACCACCAGTACCTTCAGGAGAAGCAATAGTTAAATTCCTTCCCGAAATTACCCATGGTGTCAACAGGTGTATGTCACCAAGCGTATCTGACAACTTTACTTTTGCCAATCCTGCTATCATATTAACAATTTCACCCATACCGTCTTTGATTTCTTAATTCCCCTTCTTTTGTACCTTTGCCCAGGTGTCGCGAAGGGTCACAGTCCGATTAATAACAGGCCTGTCAGCAGTCGTATCGGCATCGACACAAAAGTAACCGAGCCTTTCAAACTGAATCCGATCAAATGGCTTTGCATCTTTAAGGCCGGGTTCTACCATGCAGCCTGAAAGAACCTGAAGTGATTGGGGGTTCAGGTTTGACCTGAAATCCTCTCCTTCTGCCGCATCTTCCGGGCGTTCCTTTGTGAATAGATGGTCATATAACCTGACTTCTGCATTTAATGCATGTGAAGCTGAAACCCAGTGAAGTGTAGATTTGACCTTGCGTCCATCCGGGGCATTACCTCCTTGCGTAGCCGGATCATAACTGCAGTGTAATTCAACTACACGGCCATCATCATCCTTTACCACATCAGTACAGGTTACAAAATAGGCATAACGCAGTCTGACTTCTCTATCCGGTGCCAAACGAAAGAATTTCTTGGGAGGGTCTTCCATGAAATCATCCTGCTCGATGTATAAAACCCTGGAGAACGGTACTTTTCTGATGCCGGCGTCAGTGTCTTCAGGATTATTTACGGCGTCCATCCACTCTTCCTCACCTTCAGGATAGTTGTCTATAACTACCTTCAATGGCCTTAAAACAGCCATTACGCGGTTGGAAGTTTTATTCAGGTCTTCACGTATGCAATGTTCCAGCTGAGCTATATCAATAGTGCTGTTAAACTTGTTTATCCCGATTCTCCTGCAGAATTCACGAATGGCTTCAGGACTGTATCCCCGCCTGTGCATACCACAAATAGTTGGCATACGAGGGTCATCCCATCCATTAACGTGTCCCTCATCAACCAATTGCAAAAGTTTCCTTTTGCTCATAACGGTATAGGTAAGTTCCAGGCGTGCAAACTCAATCTGCTGAGGATGGTGGACTTCCAGCTTATCCAGATACCAGTCATACAGAGGCCTGTGGTTCTCAAATTCCAATGTACATATTGAGTGTGTAACACCCTCTATAGAATCTTCCAGTCCATGGGCCCAATCGTATGTGGGATATATACTCCATTTGCTTCCCGTACGATGGTGTTCTGCATGCAAAATACGATACATAACCGGATCCCGCAAGTTAATATTAGGTGAAGCCATGTCTATTTTAGCACGAAGCACACGGGAGCCGTCTTCAAATTCTCCCTCTTTCATTGCGACTGAACAGATCCACGTTTTCTTCAACACTGCGGTTGCGGTGTGGACTGTCTTTGCCGGGTGACGTCAGGGTGCCGCGATATTCACTAATCTGGCTGGCATTCAAATCACAGACATACGCATGACCCTTTTCTATTAACTGCACTGCATAATCATACATCTGCTCGAAATAGTCCGAAGCATAATAGAGGTTTTCATTCCAGTCCCAGCCCAGCCAGCGCACATCATCCTGTATAGAGTTAACGTACCTGTCTTCTTCTGTGACAGGATTGGTATCATCAAATCTCAAATGGCAACGTGCATCTTTGTTTTCCGCCGCTATCCCAAAATTCAGACAGATTGATTTGGCATGTCCAATATGTAAGAAACCGTTCGGCTCAGGAGGGAATCTCGTGATTACCTTTCCATCCCATTTATTCGTACTGATATCTTCGGCAACAATTGCTCTGATAAAATCTACCGAAGTCTCTTTGCTTCCTTTACTTTCTCTGTTTTGATCGTTATCTTGCTGTCCCAATTAGTTTACCCCAATTATCTATTATCGGCTCTTCTGTAATATTTTTAAATATATTATCAATAAAAGCAGATTAATTACAGTTTAAAGTTTTAGAATGTCATTTTTATGCAAGCTCTTGACATGTTTGTATTTGTCAGATAGATTAGACAATATATTGACTATGTATTTGAGCGAAGGGGGAATATTATATGAAGAATGTATTGATAGTTGGCCATTGTGACCTGGACAATCCTCAAATTACTTCATTGATTGAGAAAAACTTTTCTGCAAAGGTAACAAGGGTGAAACTATTAAAGAAGGTAATAGATTGTTTGGAAAAGCAGGATTATGATCTGGTTATAATTAACCGGATAGGGGCGTTTGATCAGGAAGGCGGCCTGGAGCTGATAAAGGAGATAAAAAAGGACGGCCGTTTTAATACACCTTTGATGATGGTTACCAACTTCAATGATCAAATGGACGAAGCCATAAAATGCGGAGCAGTGGCGGGGTATGGCAAAGACAAACTGTATGATGAAGAAACTGTAGAATTGCTGAGTAAGTATTTAGGCTAAAAACGAATATGATTACTTATCATAATTCAATTTTTCACCCTCGGATTTGGCAATTACTACTGCACCGCAGCTATCACTCCATACGTTGACGGATGTCCTGAACATGTCGAGTATCCTGTCAACGGCCAGTATCAATCCGACTCCTTCCAGCGGCAATCCGACTGCAGATAGAATTATAGAGATCATTACAAAGCCGGCCATTGGGATTCCTGCCGCACCGATAGAGGCGAGCAGGGCGGTTGCGACTACAATTGCCTGTTGAACGAAAGTCAGCTCTATCCCATATGCCTGAGCTATAAACATGGCCGCCACACATTCATACAATGCTGTACCGTCCATATTTATTGTCGCTCCGAGCGGCAAAACAAGACTGCTTACCCTGTTGGAGACTCCTGATTTCTCTTCCACTGTCTCTAGTGTTAAAGGCAGGGTTGCGGACGATGATGAAGTCGAGAATGCCGTGATAAGAGGAGTCCTGAGGGCTTTAAAATGTGTATATGGATTTATCTTTCCAAACAGTCTCAGGATTAATGGAAGGACGATGATCGCATGTATAAACAATCCTGACATTACGGCTATCATATAAAGGCCTAATCTACTGGCAATATTCAGCAATGCCGCGGTATCACTTGCCTGTCGTGATACAGTCAATGCAACTATTCCAAAAACACCAAGTGGGGTAAACTTAATAATTAAGTGTGTTATCTTCATCATCAGCTCAAAGCCGGCATTGAGAGCAGTGACGCAGAAGTCCTTATGTTTTCCTGAAATCTTTGTAATAAAAATGCCTGCCAGGATAGAGAAGAAGATAATAGGCAACATCGTGCTGTTAACAAATGCTACGAAGATGTTTTCAGGGATTATACTTATTAAAGTGCTTCCGAATGACTCTTTCGCACTTGCCAGTCCCTCTATGGGTTCTGTAAATCCCATATCCGCACCCACACCCGGTCTTAAGAGATTTACCATTAACAATCCGGCAAGTATTGCGAATATACTCGTGATTATATAATATGAGATTGTCTTCAGGCCTAGTTTCCCCAGGCTGCCTGAGCCTATATTTGCAATGCCGGATGCTATTGAGGTGACTATTAATGGTATTATCAGCATCTTGAGTGCACGCATGAATATCACACCCATCCAGCTGATATAGCTAACATACTCTGTCAGATAAAGGCCGTATAATATGCCTAATATTAACGCTGTTAAGATTTGCCAGTGTAATGGAAACTTTTTCATAGGATCAATCCTTCCCTGCCCACCAGTTTGTTAGGCGGGAATCCCTTAATACCTAAATCCCTCAATTCGTCAATCCAATTAATTAAATACTGTGTTCCAGCAGGATTTTTTCGATTGTCTGGCGGATAGCCGTATCTGTGTCAGGTACGATTATATTGTTTATGGTAATTGTCGGATAGGAATCAATACCGCGTTCTCTTGCGTGTTGGTGATCTTTAGCGATCTGTTGCTCAATCTCGATACTGTTAATATATTCATTAATATTTTGCGGTATCTGATCGTATCTGGCAACAAGATCAATGAGAGTACGCCAATCCCATGGTCCATTATGATTGATCAGGGCTTCCTGAATTATGCTGAATTTTCCTTTAAAGCGTGCATACTCAGCTATTTTAATAGCGCGCTGAGCTTCCACTGTCAACCCCGGTGGGCGCAGTACAACTCTTCTCTGATGAAGTTCAGAAGAGACAGTTTTGGCCAGTTTCCATACTTTAGATATATTTGGTTTCGTGTAGTCTGCAAAGATATCTATTATGATGGGGCTATCAAGGTTCAATACAATTTCACCGGTTTCCTTTCCGGATTCAAGACTTTCCAGCACATAACTGATTTCGGCCTTACCGGCACTGCATCCAAAACATGCAGGTAGATTGGGACTTCCCGGCAGGTATTTACCGCATTGGCAGGGGCATTTGCGATTGGCAAGAATTTCATCGATTAACTCGATGATTTGATTCTGCTGGGTTGTGGATGTTTCCTCAGCTTCACATTCCTGATAAATTGATTGTGTAACCGGCACTGCTTCAAAAATGAAGATTACGATTATCAAAAACAATAAATAGCGCAAAGAATGCTTTAACTAGAGTATTTAAGAGATTGTAAGATTTAATCATCATATTAAACTTGTGGATATCTTTAAATTAGTATCATCTTATGCAAAAGCGAATATATAATCAAGAAGGTATTACTGCTGAAAGTTCAGTTATCGGTAACAATAAGTCGTTTCCCTGAGAATGTATTATTAAATGTCTTGATCGGAACTGCAACAGGGTCGAAGGGGTCTACGCCCGGAGGGAGAATTTTACCTGAAAGCTCTCCAGTAACTTGCTGATATGCATTATCGAATTCGACGGTGAAGCTGAACAGTGCCGATCCGACACCATCTTTTAAGGAACTGAAATCTAGCGTTCTGGCCGCAATCTTTCTTTCTCCTGTTCTTCTTCCATACTCCCTGCTGTTGCATACGTGGCGT
>CAXGMX010000029.1:0-13610 GCA_964010955.1 uncultured bacterium | reverse complement strand
CCACGTATCCTATCAAGAAAACTGTAAATAGCCGCATCGCAGTTCATAAACAGGCCTGTTATAGGCAGTGGGAGGAAATTCGATATGTTCCATCTTCGAAAATACATATGCTTTTCATTAAACACAGAATACTTTAAGGAGTTTTGATTGTCAAGGTGAATGGAGTTATATTTTTCTTGTAATAAATATTTGCCATTCTTATAATTACGCAAGTTATTCAAAGAATCTCCAGCAAAACTAAACAGAGTGTGCAAAAACATGATGTATCGTTTTTTTTGTGTTTTTTTTCAATACGTGTAAGTAGTTTTTCGAATAGACTAAAATTATATGGTAATGGAAAAGGTAAAATATGAGTTATAAAGCCTGGTTTCAGTGTTCTTCAGGTTGTGATGAACGCTATGAATTAAATGAGGTAATATACAATTGTAAAAAGTGTGGAGGCCTCCTGGAGGTACGGCATGATATTGAAAAGCTGAAACACCGTGGTCCAGAATCGTGGATGAGACTTTTTGACGAGCGCAATAGAAGGACAAAATGGCCGTTTGGAAGTGCCGTTTGGGGAAAGAAAGAAATGGTCTGCCCAAATGTGGATAATGATAACGTGATATCACTTTACGAGGGCGGGAGCAATTTATTCTGGGCTGAACGTCTTGGCAATATCATAGGTACAGAAGATTTATGGATTAAACAATGTGGTAACTCTCATACAGGATCGTTTAAGGATCTCGGTATGACAGTGTTAGTATCTATGGTTAAGCAGATGATTTCAGAGGGGAAGAACATAATGGGGGTTGCGTGTGCCTCTACTGGTGATACTTCTGCCGCTCTGTCTGCTTATTCTGCTGCCGCAGGTATTCCTGCAATAGTGTTTTTGCCAAAGGATAAAGTTTCTACTGCGCAGTTAATTCAACCGATTGCCAACGGAGCTTTAACGCTTTCACTCGATACTGACTTTGACGGATGCATGGAAATAGTACAGAAGGTTTGCAGTGAGAACAATATTTACCTTGCCAATTCTATGAACTCTCTGAGGATTGAAGGGCAAAAGACTGTTAGTATTGAATTGGTTCAACAACTTGACTGGGAAGTACCTGACGTAGTTATAATTCCCGGTGGCAATCTGGGGAATGTCAGCGCCCTGGGCAAGGGTTTTCTCTTGATGAAGGAACTGGGCATGATTAACAGTCTTCCAAGGATTGTATGTGTGCAGGCCGCAAAGGCGAATCCGCTATATCAAAGTTATTTGAAAGGTTTTGAGGAATTCAAGCCGATACAGGCGCAAAAAACACTGGCAAGTGCAATTCAGATAGGAAATCCGGTTAGTTTCAACAAAGCGGTTAAGATATTAAAGATGTTTAACGGCGTTGTAGAACAGGCGACAGAGGATGAACTGGCTAACGCTGCAGCGCTAGCTGATAAAACCGGTCTTTTTAATTGCCCGCACACAGGGGTTGCGTTAGCAGTGTTGTTTAAACTCGTAGAAAGAAAGGAAATTAAAAAGGACGAGAGAATTGTAATTATTTCAACTGCGCATGGCTTGAAGTTTATAGATTTTAAAGTTAAATATCATGAGAATAAATTAGATGAAGTAGATTCACAGTATGCAAACACACCTATTGAACTTCCTCCTGAATATGATAAGGTAAAAAAGGCTATTCTTGATAAAATAACTGACTTTAGTTAGTTATTTCACAGGTTTAAAATGTCTAAAGCCTTACCACTATGTCTTATATTTATCTCCTTCCCTTCATTCCTTGATGGTGTTCTTCAGTTTTGTGTTGCCGGGCAGATTCTTCCCGCTGTTTTTTAGCATTATCTTGAGGGTGTTTTTCTAAATATTTTAAATATTTACGATATAACTCCTTGTCATTGTAGCTGGAACACTTTGAATTGTGCCATTTATCATGTGGTTCATCGAAAATTGCACAACGTTCTCCAATATTTAATATACAGCCATGACATTTTCGTACAGGTTTACCTTTCCTATTTCATTTTTGTCTCCTTATCTTCTGTGCAGGTATTATCAAAATTAAATGTAACTACAGATTTGTCTCGTAACACACGTTATTAAGAAAACAAATAAATCAAAAACTGAAAACACAAAAATACTTTTTATAAATTGCGTCTTTTATTGGCGAATCTCAACTGGGGCGAGGTTAACTTTTCCTTTACCAGTATATTAACTTATTATTTAATGTAAATCAAGTTGGCAGCCGGTCAGGAATGGATATATTACTCTTAATTCTTAATAAGATACGGTTAAAAGTAAAAACTTAATTGGAGTCAGTGCTGGATAAATTTACAGCATTATGTTTCAATAATAAGTACTTATGTAAATTCCTATTTCGAATATGTCAGCAGTATAGTAGTAGCAAAAATTAATTAAAATCAGGCAAATTATAATTTTTCCTTGTCGTAAGAGTCTAATAAATAAAAGGGTTAACAAAACTTATCCCTCCTGAATATCATTACATTAATATCGGCAGTGATATGTCCTATCTATCAGCGTGGCGGCGGTTTATGGCTATCATCTACAATCGTAAATAACACGTCAGGCACATTTTCTCCAAATTCTAATGTGCTTGACAAAAAACAGCATTTTCGTATAATTTTAATTTTAGTAGACGAAAGGCAAAAAGATAAAAAGTAATGAAAAAAATACCAACATCAGAGTTTGTGAAATGGGATTTCCGGTGTACCTCTTTTTACCTTCTAGTCTTTAATTTACGACAATGATTTTCAGCTAAAGGAAGGAGTTATTAAATGATTCATTATAACTGTGATATGTGTGGAAAGTCACTGGTTCCTGAAGAAGACGATAGATATGTGGTAAAGATTGAAATATATGCTGCGTGTGACTCTATGGAAGTTGATGATGACGAGGATCTAATTGACGATTTTGAAGAAGATGATGATGAAGAAGAGGAAGAGGATGAAGAAGAAGTGGACAACATCGATCCAGAGGAGATGGACGGTGTTGAGTACAAGACTTTTCGTTATGATTTGTGTAGTAAGTGTCACAGTCGATATATGCAGGATCCTCTTTCGATTAACTCTATAAGGAGAGGCCGTTTCTCTGAAAATTAAATCCTTAGGGATTTCTAATAACCTTTTATGTAGAGCAGTGGGTTTTTGAGTGATTTTCATACAAGCTGTCTGCTTGCTTAATCACTCTGCGAACTGGAGGCAATAACAACCATTATCGTTACAAATTAATTACAATCTGTCAAACATAGTGGGCTTCGTTTCAAGGAAGGCATATTGTTTAGATTCATTCATACCATAATACCTCAACCCATTAGCACAGTACTCCACTTGACACAACTTTCTAATTTTGATATTTACAAATACAAAATAATTATTAATATTTACAATAATATGGGAATGACCATTACAGAGAAGATTATAGCCGAGCATTCTGACATTACAGAGATACGTGCCGGTCAATTTGTTTATGCAGATGTAGATATATGTCTGGGAAATGATATAACGGCACCAATTGCTATTGAACAATTTGAAACGCTTGATATAGACAAGGTTTTTAACCCTGACGGGATTGTTCTGGTCCCTGACCACTTTACTCCAAACAAGGATATTAAATCAGCTCAGAATGCTAAGCTTCTAAGAGAATTTGCGCAAAAACACCGAATAAAGAATTATTTCGAAGTAGGCAGGGTGGGAATCGAACACGCATTGCTGCCTGAGAAAGGAATAGTTGTCCCGGGTGATTTAGTTATTGGTGCAGATTCACACACATGTACGTACGGGGCTATGGGGATTTTTTCTACAGGTGTTGGAAGCACGGATTTAGCAGCATGTTATGCAACAGGAAAAGTGTGGCTTAAGGTGCCGGAAACCATAAAGTTTGTTTTTAATGGCGAGTTGAATAAATGGGTATCCGGTAAAGATTTGATTCTTTATGTTATAGGCCGGATTGGAGTTGATGGCGCCGGGTATAAAGCGATGGAATTCTCAGGACCAGTTATTACTGATTTGTCGATGGATGACCGTCTTGCAATGTGTAATATGGCAATAGAGGCTGGAGCAAAGAACGGGATTATTGAGCCGGATGATTGTACTGAAGAATACATAAATGACAGGGCTCAAAGGGAATATAAATTTTATACCAGTGATACTGATTGTGAATATCTTGGCATTCATGAGTACGATATCAGCTCACTTTCCCCTCAGGTTGCATTACCTAATCTACCTGAGAATACACGCCCGGTGGAAGAACTTTCTGATGTGCAAATTGATCAGGTTGTAATTGGTTCGTGTACTAATGGAAGAATTTCCGATTTAAGAGTAGCTGCTCAAATTCTTAAAGACAAAAAAATTGACCCTTCAGTACGTTTAATTATAATACCAGCTACACAGGACATATATTTAGAGGCTATAAAGGAAGGCTTAATAGAGATTTTCATTAGTGCTGAGGGTGTTGTGTCAACACCAACCTGCGGTCCATGTCTTGGAGGGCATATGGGTATTCTGGCAGAGGGAGAACGTGCGTTATCTACTACAAATAGAAACTTTGCAGGCAGGATGGGTCATCCAGAATCTGAAATATATCTTTGCAATCCTGCAGTAGCAGCGGCTTCCGCTGTTACGGGGAAAATCACTCATCCTGAATTAATTGATTAATAATATGTATTCAATAGATGTGGAAGAGTTGAAAAGGTTGATCGATTACTTCCCTCCCTTTCGGGAGGGTTCCAGTACTGGATTCCTTGCGAAAAGACCTCGGCGCCTTTTGTCCGGGGAAGCAAGGGTTATCATGTACATGAATGTTTGACATCTACAAGTTGTTGAGCAATTACTTAAAATTTATTAGTTTAGTATTGCATATTAAGCCTTTGAAGCAGGAGATTGACTAAATGATTAGAAGTTTAGAAAAGAATCCACAAAAGAAGCAGAAGAAATATATAGGAATAGATATAGGTTCTGTAAGTGTAAAAGCTGCACTGATTGACGAAGACAAGGCCGTTCTGGAGAGCCATTATGTAAGGTCACATGGACAACCATTAGAGACGGTGCTGATTGTGCTTAAAGAAATTTTCAACAGGATTGAAATTGATGATATAGAGGGAATCGCTGCTACCGGATCTGGTGGTAAGCTGTTGGCCGACATAATAGACATAAGTTTTATTAACGAGATAGTTGCTCAAAGCACAGCAACATCAGTTTTGCATCCTGAAGTAAGGACGGTAATCGAAATAGGCGGCGAAGATTCAAAGCTGATAATGCTTGAGCCTGACGAAACAGGTGGCAACAGCTTGAAAGTGTCTGATTTTTCAATGAATACGATGTGTGCTGCAGGCACTGGATCATTTTTAGACCAGCAGTCAACGAGAATTGGGGTGTCCATAGAGGATGAATTTGGCAAAATGGCCTTAAAATCGAAAACTCCTCCGAGGATAGCTGGAAGGTGTAGTGTATTTGCTAAATCTGACATGATTCATCTTCAACAGGTGGGAACAGAGATTCATGATATTGTGGCCGGCTTGTGCTATGCGCTTACAAGAAATTTCAAGAGTAACATTGGGAAAGGCAAAGAATTCGTAAAGCCTATATCATTTCAAGGTGGTGTTGCGGCAAACTCTGGAATAGTCAAATCCTTTGAGGATATACTGGATTTGCGTGAAGGAAAGCTCATAATTCCCAAATACTTTAATACTATGGGAGCGATAGGGAGTGCACTGACGTTAATTGAGAAGAGTATACATTCTCCATTTAAAGGCTTTGAGGAAATCGATAGATATCTGAAGAATCGTAAAGGTAAAGACTCTAGCCTGAAAAAACTAAATTGTAATAACTATGATATTAATGTTAATAGACATATTTTGAAAAGCGCTAAGAAGGTTGAGGCTTATGTTGGTGTAGATGTTGGTTCCATCAGTACAAATGTAGTGGTTATTGCTGAGAACAGAGACGTTTTAGCCAGACGTTACCTTATGACGGCAGGCAAGCCTCTTGAGGCAGTGAGGCAGGGATTATTCGAAGTAGGAGAAGAGGTTGGTAAAAAGGTCATAATAAAGGGAGTTGGTGTAACCGGTTCAGGAAGATATCTCACTGGAGAGTTCATCGGTGCGGATATAGTCAAGAATGAGATAACTGCTCATGCGACAGCGGCTGCATTGGTTGATAAGAATGTAGATACAATCTTCGAAATAGGGGGGCAGGATTCAAAATATATAAGCCTGGAGCACGGGGCAATAGTTGATTTTACAATGAATAAAGTATGTGCTGCCGGAACAGGTTCATTTCTTGAAGAGCAATCTGAAAAGTTGGACGTCAATATTAAGCAGGAGTTTGGTAAGCGGGCGTTAGACTCGTGTTGCCCTTCTCAGCTTGGAGAGAGGTGTACAGTGTTTATGGAATCTGACCTCAACCACCATCAGCAGTTGGGGGTACCTAAGGATGATTTGCTGGCAGGGTTGAGTTACTCTATTGTGTTAAATTATATTAATCGTGTAGTCGAAAAAAGAAAGATCGGCGACACAATCTTCCTGCAGGGCGGAGTTGCCGCAAATCGCGGGGTTAAGGCGGCTTTTGAGAAAGTGACTGGACGACCCATTATAGTGCCGCCGCATCATGACGTTATGGGAGCAATTGGTTCTGCAATAATCTCCATGGACGAAAATACATGGGAAGAGTCAAGGTTTAAGGGATTCGATTTAAGTAATAGGAAGTATGAGGCGACGTCATTTGTTTGCAAGGATTGTTCGAACATATGTGAAATAAGAAAAGTGACAATAACCGGAGAATCGCCTCTCCATTACGGAAGCCGCTGCGGCAAGTTTGATGACGAAAAGAAGATAAAAAAGTCAAAGAATCTGCCCAGATTATTTTATGAGAGAAACCGTCAGTTGTACGGTCCTTATTATACAGATCGTAAAACTAAAAATACGATAAAGAAGAGTGGCGACAAAACTGAGTCACGAGGGCGCATAGGAATCCCACAGGCATCTACTTTTTTTGAATTATTTCCTATGTGGAGGACTTTTTTCACAGAATTAGGATTTGAGATAGTTATTTCTAAGAACACTAACCGAAGCATCATAAATAAAGGAATTGAATACGTAAACACAGAGACCTGTTTCCCTATAAAAGTGTCACACGGTCACGTTGTAGACATGCTTGACAAGGATATAGATTATCTATTCCTGCCCAGTGTGATCAATATGACCCATGAATCTTCTAATCTGACCCATTCTTATGCGTGCCCTTACATTCAGTGTCTTCCATATATCATTGGATCAGCGGTAGATCTCGAATCCCGGAAATTTAAACTGTTGCAGCCTATAATTCACTTTGAATACGGAGATTCTCACGTAAGAAAAAACATTTAGTAAAATTGCTGCAGATATTGGTGTAAGGGGAAAGAAAGTAATCAAAGCAATAAGGAAGGCCCGGGAAACACAGAAAGATTTCTATAAACATATGCAGGATAGAGGCAAAGAAGTGTTAGATAATTTAGGTGAAGACGAAACTGCACTGGTCATCATCAGCCGCCCTTATAACGGTTGTGACTCAGGTGTTAACCTGGATCTTCCTGAAAAGCTTAGAGATATGGGGATACTGGCAATACCAATGGATTGCATACCTATGGACTTAGAAGATATTTCCAGGGATTATCCAAACATGTATTGGAAGTATGGACAAAAGATACTCGCTGCAGCGAGATTTATAGTAAAAGACAAGAGGTTACATGCACTTTATATAACAAATTTCGGGTGTGGCCCGGACTCTTTTATCTCCAAGTTCTTTCCTAAAGAAGTTGGAGGAAAACCATATTTGATGATTGACATAGATGAGCATAGTGCAGATGCCGGGGTAATGACACGCTGTGAGGCGTTCCTGGATAGCCTTAAGAATGCGAGAATTAAAGAGTTTAAGAATGAAACAGACTTAAGGCATAAGTACTTGCCGAATAAGAGTAGGACTATGTACATACCTTATATGAACGACTGCTGCTTTATGGCTGCTGCTGCCATGAGGGCAAATGGTGTTGATGCTGTAGCGCTGCCAATGCCGGATAAAACAAGTCTTGAATTAGGAAGAAAACATACATCCGGAAAAGAGTGTTACCCCGCTATCCTTACAACAGGGGATATTGTAAAAAAGGCGAAGTGTCCTAACTTTGATCCGGACAGGAGTGTTTTCTTTATGGCAACCGCGTCAGGTCCCTGCAGATTCGGCCAGTACAATACAATGCATAGAATGATCCTGGATGATATCGGCTTGCCCCATGTACCAATATATACATTGGACCAGGGTGAGGACTACCAGGAAGACACAAATAAATTAGGAGCAAATTTCCGTAAGCTTACATGGAATGGGGTGGTGTTTGTTGATTATATGCAGAAATTATTATACGAAATAAGGCCATACGAAATAAATGAAGGCGATTCGGATATTATATATAAGCAACATCTCAGAAAAGCAGAACATGCGATAGAATTCGGACATGATCTTCTGCAGATTGCTAAAGATGCACGTGACGCACTGAACGGCGTTGCTGTTGACAGAAGCGTGAGGAAGCCAAAGATCGGTATTATAGGTGAGACTTATGTTCGTGGTAATGAATATTCGAATAACTATATTGTTAGAACGATTGAGAAACTTGGTGGTAAAGCAGTTGTGCCGCCTTTTAGTGAGTGGCTGGACTATATCGCCCATGTCAGACGTGAAGATTGTATAAGGGAGAAAGACTTTAATACCCTTTCAATAGAGATGCTGACCGCGGTAATACAGAAGTATCATGAACACAAGATGTCACGTCCATTTAAGAAAAGCGGGAACAAACTTTTTAAAGAAAGCTCTATAAAACAGTTAATTTCGAAGGGCAAATCGTATATCCATGATTCATATAGAGGTGATCCGGTTCTCAGTATGGGAAGAGCTGTAGAGTATATTGAGTCTGATTGTGACGGCATTATAAATGTAATTCCATTTCATTGCATGCCTGGAACGGCTGTGAATGCGGTTTTAGAGAAATTACAGAAAGATCATCACGAAATCCCATTATTAAAACTGACATTTGATGGCCAGGAAGAGACTAATGAAGAAACACGCCTGGAAGCGTTTATGCATCAGGCATATCAAAAAATGGAAAGCAGGCAGAATAGTAGAAAAGAATGTGTAACCGTAAACTGATTATCTATAAAGCAGGAAGAAAGGTGCTGGCCGATTTGTGATAAATGGTAAAAGTTGGAAATATGGGGATAATGTTAACACTGATGAGATTATTCCTGCCAGATATCTGAATACAA
This sequence comes from uncultured bacterium, assembly GCA_964010955.1. Classification (GTDB taxonomy): domain Bacteria; phylum Planctomycetota; class Brocadiia; order Brocadiales; family Scalinduaceae; genus Scalindua. The sequence goes on along the minus strand of CAXGMX010000029.1, from coordinate 4,338 downwards.
CTGATGTAAAAGAGTTGGCATCTCATTGTATGGAGGACATTGATCCTGAATTTGTTAATAAAGCAGGGGAGGGTGACATAATTGTAGCCGGGGACAACTTTGGTTGCGGATCTTCCAGGGAACATGCACCGATATCTATCAAGGCATTTGGTATCTCGTGCGTAATAGCAAAGAGTTTTGCAAGGATATTCTTCAGAAATGCTATCAACATTGGTTTGCCAATTTTTGAGAGTGAAGAGGCAAGCTCAGAGATAAGTGATGGTGATGAGGTTGAAATAGATATGAATTCAAGCAAGATAACCAATCTGACGACAAACAAAGAGTTCTCATTTACACCATTTGCCGCTGAAATGAAGGACATAATTCAGGCAGGTGGATTAATGGGATACATAAAAGCGAATGCGTCAAAGTAGTTACTTTCATACTTCCAACGTTCCGTTTTCCACATCATCAATCGATCTGAGGTGCCCAGGTCATTCCTTGAGTACATGAACAAGTATTGCTGAGCATAACCGGCATAGGTGCCAAAATAATCTAACCCAAATGTTCTGATCCTGTCGTTAGAAACATTATTATTGTCGAAGTATAGTAATTGCATTGTTTTCTTTATCCATGTGTCTACCGGAAACGCCTGATTGAAGCCCAGTGAAAAGAGTAAAATGCAATCAGCTACTTTGTCTCCAACTCCATTTATCTTCTTTAATTCGTTCTTTGCGAGGTTGTATGGCTGTTTTCTTAGTGAATTAAGATGTTTAATATCTACGGTATTATTTGCCTCAAGGATGTATCTTGCACGAAAGCCGGTTTTTGCATCTAAGATTTTCTCATAGTCATTCATTTTGCCTGGCGTAGGAAAGGTATAATCGCGAACTCCATCCAGTGTAATTCTTTTACCAAAACTCTCGGAGAGAGCCTTAAGCTTTGACTTTATCCTTGGTATATTTGATGCAGAAGAGCAGATAAAGGATATTAAACATTCCCAGGGTTCCTGCTTTATGAGTCTTAAGCCCCTGTATTTACCTATTGATTTCTCTATATATTTGTCTTTATTTATTTCCTTAAGAATTTCAGGGAGGTTTTCATTTAAAGAGAAGAAATGTACGACAAAATCTTTGTCAACTCCATGAAACTCAATCTCGTTTCTGATCTGCTTGATTTTAAAAAATTTATCCTGTGCATTCACAAAGTACCAGCTATTGACCCTGTTTATCCTGAATATCTGCCCGCATTCCAGCGTATGTGCTAAATTGAAGTCTTTTACCTTTATTTTGCCCATGCCATCACATAGCGCGGCATAGCCGCAGCCAGATTAAAAACAATTTAGTATTAGGAGGGGTTAATTCTTCAATTCCTCCCTGTCCGCCAGTTTGTTAGGCGGGAATCCCTAAATTCTTAAATTCAAGAAACTTATACTGTTTGCTATAGAGTAATTAAATCAAACTGTATGCCAATATCTTCCACCATAATTTACTTGTAAAAGATACAGTAATTTTATATATAAGAGAAGAAAATTCAGATATTTTAATTTATAGATTATTATAAGCAGTGTGAAATGGCCAAACTCCTAATCGATTTCATAGATATAGTAGATAAAATCAGCCACAAGCTTATTAACGGCAAAAATGGGTATATGCTGCCCAAAATCACTTCAGATCAACTTAACTTTGACCGACTTTTGCAGGGGATTACCGGTGAAACTGCGCCTGAAAGCAGGCTGAATATGGCCATTAAGAGATCCCAGACTCATCTGCTTGGCGAGCAGGATAAAGAGGAGGGATTCTGGGCAGGGGTACTGGAGGGTGATGTCGCTTTAACTGCGGAATACTTAATGTTAATGCATTTTTTAAAGCGCATTGACACAAAGAAACAGGAAAAGGCGATCAGGTATATTATAAGAAAACAGGAAAATGATGGCGGCTGGAGTATTTATCATGATGGAGATAGTGATGTAAGTATTTCGGTTAAGTGTTATTTCGCACTCAAATTAGCAGGACATTCCGAAGAAGAGCCGGTTATGCAGTTAGCCAGAGAGTGTATTCTTAATTTGGGCGGGATAATGAAATGTAATATATTTACGAAGATATACCTTGCTATTTTCGGGCAATTTGATTGGCGGGGTATACCGGCACTGCCCGTAGAAATAATCCTACTGCCTAATTTCTTTTATTTTAACATTTATGAGATGTCATATTGGTCCAGGTGTATTGTAGTCCCTTTAAGCATAATTTTGGCAAACAGGTCCAAATTTCAGGTTGGTGAAAGAGCGGCATTAGATGAATTATATGTGATACCGAAGGAAAGAGTCAGTTATCGGCTGGAGAGGGACCAGAATAAGTTAACGATAAAAAATTACTTTATAAATTTCGATACAATACTGAGGAGATACGAGAATCAGCCTATTTCGTCTTTAAGGAAAATAGCCATTGAGAAGGCTGAAAAATGGATGTTGGAACGTCTGGAAAAGTCAGGAGGTTTGGGCGGGATATGGCCTTCAATGGTTAATTCATTAATGGCTATGAAATGTCTTGGATATGAAGATGGAAACCCCACCGTGGAAAAGGCGATAGAAGATATAGAAGCATTAGCGGTGTACGATGAGGATACCATGTTCCTGCAGCCGTGTGTGTCTCCTGTATGGGATACGCCATGGGCGATTATGGCGCTTTTAAAATCCGGTTTGCCTAATAACCATCCGGCATTAGTTAAAGCAGGGGAATGGATGCTGGAAAAGGAGGTAAAAAGCTTTGGAGACTGGAGTGTGAAAAATCCCGTCAAGGAGCCAAGCGGATGGTATTTTCAGCACGCAAACGAGTTCTATCCGGATAATGATGATGCGGCGGTAGTGATGATGTCTTTACAGCTTTTAGATTTGCCTGACAAAGACCGTAAAAAGCAGGCAATCCTCAGGGGTTTCAAGTGGCTTATGGGGATGCAGTGTAATGATGGAGGGTGGGGGTCTTTTGATAAAGATAATAATAAGAAAATTCTAAACAATATTCCCTTTGCAGATTGGAATGCGCTTCTTGATCCCAGTACGAGTGATCTTGCGGCGCGTGTGCTGGACTTGATGGGCAGGTTAGGATATGACCTAAGCTTTCCTCCCGCAGAGAAGGCGCTTAGTTTTCTCAGGAAGGAACAGGAAAAAAATGGTTCATGGTTTGGGCGTTGGGGTACTAATTACGTCTACGGAACATGGTCTGTATTGTCCGGTTTACTTTCGATAAAAGAAGACATGGCTAAGGATTATATAAGGAAAGCGGTGTCATGGCTAAAGGACTTTCAGAATGAAGATGGAGGATGGGGAGAGACATGCAAATCGTATTGGGATACATCCCTCAGCGCCACAGGGAAGAGTACACCCTCTCAAACATCGTGGGCGGTATTGGGACTTTTGTGTACGGAAGAAAGAGACTCTGACTCTGTAAGAAATGGCATTGAATATTTAATAAAGACTCAAAAAGAAGACGGGACATGGGATGAAAAAGAATTCACCGGTACAGGATTTCCAAAGGTCTTTTACCTCAGGTACCATATGTACAGAAGTTATTCCACTACTTGCGTTGAGTAAATATAGAAATCTGGTAGAGTAAACTTAACCACGGAAGATACGAAAATCTATGAGAACATACTTACTAATACACGTCTTCATCATAACATTTGTATTTCTTCTAACACCTACTATACAGGCCATACATATGGAAGGGTTAATTACAGATGAAGAACAAAATAATCTAGTTAAAAGAGGCAACTGTTAAAATCTATGCAATATCTAATTCCCCTAGATTATTACAGTCCTTGGAAGATGCTTGAGATGGATAGTGGGAGTGGTTCAGGAGCTTATTATTGAGAAGAATAGAGTATTAACATGTGCTCATATCATTTCCGACCATAAATACATTCAAGTGCAACGTTATGGAGAAGTGCAACGGTTCAATGCTCGTGTTGTGAGCGTGTCACATGAGGCTGACGTGGCTATACTCACTGTGGATAGTGAAAAATTTTTTGAGAATGTCGTTCCACTGAAATTCGGTGAATTACCAAAAATCCAGCGGGAAGTCTTAGTATATGGATATCCCGCCGGAGGAGATTCTTTAAGCATTACCCAAGGAATCCTTTCCCGAATAGAGCATCAGAGCTATGCTCATAGCAGTCTTTATTTACTTGCTGGACAAATTGATGCAGCTGTTAATCCTGGAAATAGTGGCGGGCCCGTTTTAGTCGATGGTCAGATTGTAGGAGTGGCAATGATGTCTTATGACCCAGATGAATTAGAAAATACTGGATATATGGTCCTGCTCCGGTCATTAACATTTTCTCAAGGACATAGAGGATGGCGAG